>JBAXBM010000246.1:0-3478 GCA_037141995.1 Candidatus Omnitrophota bacterium | reverse complement strand
GTGTTCAGTTTCACCCGGAAAAGAGCCAGTCTGTGGGACTTAAAATACTGGAGAATTTTGTTACATGTTGATTATCCCTGCCATTGATATTAAGGACGGCAAGGTTGTCCGGCTTTTCCAGGGGCGTTTTGATCAGGTGACAGAATACGGTTCTGACCCTGTGGACACGGCCAGGCATTGGGAAGCGCTTGGGGCGCCGTATTTGCATGTGGTTGACCTGGACGGCGCTGAGTCCGGCTTGCGCAAGAATCATGAGGCTATTTGCAGGATCGCGAGGGAAGTTAAAATTCCTGTTGAAACAGGCGGGGGTATCCGCAGCCGGGACGTGGTGGATTTTTATTTGCGAGCCGGGATTGATCGTGTGATCCTGGGGACAAAAGTGGTGGATGACCGTGATTTTCTGAAGGATGTTCTGGCATCGTGGGGCGGACGCATTGCGGTCAGCCTTGATTGCGCGGACGGTTTTGTTGCCCGGCGCGGATGGGTTGAAACATCTGCTGTCAGGGGCACAGACCTTGCGCAGGAGTTTGCGGCCATGGGGTTGATGTATATTATTTATACGGATATTGCCCGTGACGGGACGCTGGCCGGGCCGAACATCAGCGGTTTACAGGAAATGCTGGCCTTAACGGGGGTTAACATTATAGCTTCCGGCGGCGTCAAAAGCATTGAAGATATCCTGGCCTTGAAAGCGTTGGCCAGGAATAACCTGTACGGCGTGATTACCGGCAGGGCAATTTATGAGGGCACACTGGATGTCAGGGAAGCCCTGGCGGCATGCAAGGCAAGCCCGTGTTGACCAAGCGGATTATCCCCTGCCTGGACGTGAAGGATGGCCGCGTGGTGAAAGGCGTGAATTTCCTGAATTTGCGGGATGCGGGGGACCCGGTGGCGGTGGCCCGCGTCTATGATACGGCGTCGGCCGACGAGCTGGTTTTCCTTGATATTACCGCGAGCCATGAAGGCCGCAAGACTTTTATTGACGTTGTCCGCCGGACAGCGGAGCAGATTTTTATGCCGCTGACTGTCGGCGGAGGGATTAACGCGGTTGAAGATATCCGCCGGTTATTAAACGCAGGCGCTGATAAAACGTCGATTAACACGGCGGCGGTGCTGAATCCCGGCTTGATCCGTGAGGCGGCCGATCTTTTCGGCAGCCAGTGCATCGTGGTGGCCATTGACGCCAGGAAGACGGAAGCCGGGTGGAAGGTTTTTACGCATGGCGGACGCCGATTGACTGATCAGGATGCGGTGGCCTGGGCGCGAGAGGTCGAGCGCCTGGGGGCGGGGGAGATCCTTTTGACAAGCATGGATGCGGATGGCACAAAAGACGGGTTTGATCTGGCATTGACCCGCGCGGTGACGTCAGCGGTTAATATTCCCGTGATAGCTTCCGGCGGCGCCGGGGGGGTGGATGATTTTTCGGCACTTTTCACGGGGACGGGCGCGGACGCGGGGTTGGCGGCGTCGATTTTTCACTACGGAGAAATATCTATTGCCCAGGTGAAAGATCATTTACGTTTGAAAGGCGTAGGGGTGCGGAGATGAAACAGGTAACAGAAAAAGAATTTCTTGATTATGCGCGGCAAGGCAATCTTGTCCCTGTTTATAAGGAAATAGACGGGGACCTGGAAACGCCTGTCGCGGCGTATATGAAACTTTCAGCCAAGGCAAAATATTCGTTCCTTCTGGAATCGGTTGAAGGCGGCGAAAAGCTGGCGCGTTATTCTTTTCTGGCGCGTGATCCCGAACTGGTATTGAGGACCAAGGGGAACGCCGCGGTGATTATCCGTTTTGTTCACGGCAAGCGTATTGAAGAAACGCGTGTGTTTGAACGTACGCCGCTGGAACTTGTCCGCGAGTTAATTGGACATTATCAGTTTGTTAATATCTCCGGTTTGCCGCGTTTTAGCGGCGGATTTGTAGGATATTTGAGTTATGACACGGTTCGTTTTTTTGAAAAAATTCCATCTCAAAAACCGGATGATCTGGATCTCCCGGATGTTGTTCTCATGATGGCCAAAGACCTTGTTATTTTTGATCATCTGCACCATACGATCAAGGTTGTATCCTGCGTGAATGTCGGGGCGAGTGAAAATCGCAAAGAATTACGTGAAAAATATCGTTTGGCGATGGAGCGTATTGACCGTCTGACCACAGCGATAACACGCCCTTTGCATGTGCCGCATCCGAAGGCGTCACCGGTGCGCAAGTTGAAAGTCCGCGCTAACGGCACAGCCGCGGACTACGAGCAAATGGTTGTTGCGGCCAAAGAGCAGATCAAATCAGGTGAAATCATTCAGGTTGTCCTGTCCCGGCGTTTTGAGGTTGATATAACAACAAGCCCGGTAAATATTTACCGGACATTACGGACGCTGAATCCATCGCCTTATATGTATCTTCTGGAAATGGAAGGAATGGCCATTGTCGGATCATCGCCGGAACTTTTAGTGCGGTGTGAGAACGGGTTGGTTGAGACGCGGCCGATCGCGGGAACGCGTCCGCGCGGCACCGATCCGGTTATGGATGAGGCCCTGGCCCTTGAATTGCTCGCAGACCCCAAAGAGGTCGCGGAACATGTGATGTTGGTTGATCTCGGCCGTAATGACCTCGGCCGGGTGTGTGTTGAAGGTTCGGTCAAAGTTGTGGATTTTATGTCTATTGAGAAATATTCCCATGTGATGCATATTGTTTCCAGTGTCCAGGGGCGCTTACAGCCCGGGCGTGATGCGTTGGCGGCGCTTGAGGCGACATTCCCGGCGGGAACACTTTCCGGCGCGCCTAAAATCCGGGCCATGGAGATCATTGAAGCCCTAGAGCCTGCGCGGCGAGGCCCCTATGGCGGCTGTGTTGGTTACATAAGTTTCTCGCAAGATATCGATACTTGTATTACAATACGCACTATTGTGATCAAACAGTGCCCTGGAGGCGCCAGGGCCTATGTTCAGGCAGGTGCCGGCATTGTGGCGGATTCGGATCCGGCCAGTGAATATAAGGAAACAGTCAACAAGGCAAAAGCGCAGATAGTGGCCCTTGAGTTGGCCCACGCGCGCTGAGCAACAACGAACGAAGAAAGGAAACAGGAGCATGGAAGTCAAGATCAGGATGCAGCGAGCGGGCGATCCGGCCCAGAAGAACACCAATTGGCGCATTGTTGTCATCAGCAAGTCAGCGGCGCGTGATGGCAGGGTGCTTGAGATCGTGGGCCATTACGACCCTTCCAAGAAGCCGGCTGTTTATAAACTTGATGCGGCCAAGGTTGAGAAGTGGGTTAAGACTGGTGCCCGGATGTCGGACACTGTCCGTTCACTTTATAATCAGACCAAGAAACAAAAATAATACTGAAAGGTTCACGTATGTCAGCACAGTCTCCTGCGGTGATGCAGCTTGTTCCGATGCTGCTTATTTTTGCGATTTTTTATTTTCTTGTGATTCGTCCTGAAAGAAAGAAGCAAAAAGACCATCAGGTGATGATCAA
>JBAXBM010000245.1:0-3490 GCA_037141995.1 Candidatus Omnitrophota bacterium | reverse complement strand
GCCGGGAATCTCTTCACCTTGTGTTGATGATATTCGGGCGTGCCTATGAACTTCTGAACGGTCTCGTTCTTCAAAAGACAGGACACATCATAATAATGCCTCAAGAAATTGGTAGGCATCTCCCCCGTTTCCTGCTGCTTACGGAACTTGGTTGCGATCGTCTGCAGCTTTTCGACAAAGGTATAGCCGGGATGGTAACACAGAACGCTGCGGGCCCTGTTATCTTTGACCTGCATTCCTCTTTGCAAAGCGAAATCAAGCGCCCAAGAGCTGATATCCAAGGCATTGTTGGGCGTCACATCGTCAAATCCGACCTCAAGCAACACGCCTTCTTTAATCCCTAGCGGAAGAGTCAGAGTTGTCTTATAAAATGCCCTAATGCCGCCACTGAAGTATTTCTCATTATCAAACTTTTCATCGCGAATAATCCGTCCTATCCCGGCGATCTTAATTTCCTTGGCCAACCAATCGTAATACTTCTTGCGCCCTTCGCAATGCGCCGGTTTCGTGTGGTTCCGGCCTGTTTTAACATCCATGCCTTTGGGCGGCTCAATTCGAATATCGATATCCTCGGAAAACCGACCGGTAATCTGATACCCTTTGGACAGCGAGGTTCCACCCTTCAACTCAAAGGCAAAGCCACCTTGCTGAAGCCCATAAAGGACATGCATGATCCAATAATCTTTCTCAACGAGACTACGCTCGATCTTCATCTGCCGATCTACGGCCCGCAAAAGCTCGCCAAACTCCGGATGATTATGTAGATAATCAAGCATGGGCTAAGGACTCCTCGGATATCCATTCATTGAGCAGGCTTTTTGTTCGTTCCCCTGCATAAGCATTAACAACACGCTTCAGCCCTGCCTCCAACCGCCCCAAGACTTTAACTTTGACGTTATTGAGAACGCTCGTCCTGTCTTCTGCCAGTTGATTCAGATTGTTCAACAAATCAACCAGCAAAAACTCTTCGGAAAGCTCTTTAGGAAATTTATGCTTTAAACGAAAATCAAACATCTTCCCGCCAAGCTCAAGCCGGCCATGCCGTTTATGATTATACACGACACATGTGTTATACAATTGGGTTGTGCCGACTCCCAAGGAATTATAAAGATTAGGTGACGTTAAAAGGAAATCCTCGCTCTTTAAAAAAGCGGCCACAAGCTTTTCATCCTCCGGAGGAACCTCTCCGAAAGAAGCTTTGGCAGGATAGTAATACAACCCCTGCGACATCTTTTGCAAAGTCCCCTCATCGACCAGCTCCTTGAGATGCCGGTCAACAGCCGTGGACCATGGCTCAAGATCTGCCCTGCGGTAGACCTGTCCCGGCTTCAGATGTTTTTTAAGTTCTTCAAGTGCATTCATTTCTTTCACCTCTGCACTGAAAGTATACCCAATTCCATGCCAAATTGCAATATATTTGATTTATAATTCATGCAATTTATCGCAAAAAAACAGCTGGAAAAATGCCCTGCCGGGCGCACCTATTCATGGACAATCTATACGCTTCCGTATAGATTGTCCATAGAGCTTAGATCCACGCCATTGAAATAAACAAACCCATCTGCAAGCCCCCGTCCAACGAAGCTGCCGGCCAGCTAAGGAATTTTCTCCCAACTATCTCCGATTCAACGCGGACACAACCGCCTTTATCGACGCTCTGCTAATGTTTGGATCGACGCCAGCACCGAACGAGACGATCTCGTTACCCTGCTTGATCCCCACATAGGCAACGGCTTCCGCATTTGCGCCTTTTGTCAAAGCGTGTTCCGCGAACATCGCCACATCCAACGGAATCTTGAAATGCGCCTTCATCCCATTAACAAAAGCAGCAATAGGACCGTTCCCTGAAGCCATGATCGATGTCTCTGTCATTCCTTTTCGGATCACCGCGAAAACAACGGTCTCCTTCTGCGGGCCGTTCTCCGTGTGGATCTCGCAGGAAGCCAATTCGTAATGACCTTTTTCTTGCAAATACTCCCGCGCGAAACAATCCCGGATTTCCTGGGATGAGAGCTCCACGCCTGACTTGTCTGCCATTGCCTGGACCGCTTTCGCGAAGTCGCGTTGCATGTCCTTTGGAATCTGGATGCCCCAGTCTTTTTCCATGATATAGGCCACGCCACCTTTCCCTGACTGACTGTTAATCCGGATCACAGATTCGTAAGAACGCCCGATGTCTTTGGGATCAATCGGCAGATACGGCACTTCCCACACCTTTTTGCCGGACCTGGCGCGCGCCTTCATGCCCTTATTGATCGCATCCTGATGAGAACCAGAGAACGCGGTGTAAACCAGCTCCCCCACATACGGGTGGCGCGCATGAATATCCATCCGCACGCAACGCGTATAAACATCCATCACATATGCCATGTTGCTGAAGTCAAGCATAGGATCAACGCCTTGAGAGAACATATTCAAAGCCATGGTCACGATATCCATGTTCCCTGTGCGCTCACCGTTACCGAACAAAGCGCCCTCCACGCGCTGGGCACCAGCCAAGACAGCCAATTCCGCAGCAGCGACGCCCGTGCCGCGATCATTATGCGTATGCACGCTTATGATGATCGCCTCCCGGTGTCGAACATTCCGGATGAACCATTCAATACGGTCAGCATAAACATTGGGAGTGCTCATCTCGACCGTCTCGGGCAAATTGATAATGATCTTGTCTTTGACCGTAGGCTTCCAAATGTCGATCACAGCCTGGCAAATGTCCCTGGCAAAATCAAGCTCCGTCCCCGGAAAACTCTCCGAGGAATACTGAAAACGAATCCCCGAATTGCCGGACTCTTTCTTCAACTGTGCCATCAAACGCGCTGCATTGGTTGCGATCTTTATGATCCCAGCCCGACTCTTGCCAAACACGACTTCACGCTGCACCTTGGAAGTCGAATTGTACAAATGCACGATCGCCCGCCTTGCCCCCTTGATCGATTCAAAGGTGCGCCGAATCAGATCCTCCCGCGCCTGCGTGATGACCTGGATCGTGACATCTTTGGGAATGCGATCTTCCTCGATCAGTTTGCGGATAAAGTCAAACTCAACCGCTGAAGCCGATGGAAACCCGACCTCGATCTCCTTGAAGCCTATTGAGACCAGGAGATCGAACATCTCCATCTTCTGCGGAATATCCATAGGCACACTCAAGGCCTGATTCCCGTCTCGGAGGTCAATACTGCACCAGGTGGGGGCTTGGCTGATAACCTTATTCGGCCAAGTACGGTCCGGGATTCTTACCTGCGGATAACGACGGTACTTCTTGAAGGGCATTTCGACTCTTTTCATAACAAACCACCTTTCATGGTTTGCCGCCAATCTTCAGAGTCGATAGTGTCTCAAAAACAAAAACGCCACCGAACTCCTGAAGAGTTGGTGGCGTTTGATTTTAACTTTTACTATTACTCAATCAATGCAACTTAACACACCTCTCTTCGGGCCTATCTCAGCGATAGGAGTAGTAGAAGTCCCGTAAGTCGGTTGTGTTTCATTG
>JBAXBM010000244.1:0-3490 GCA_037141995.1 Candidatus Omnitrophota bacterium | reverse complement strand
TTTTCTAACGGTAAAATTGTGGAAGGCCAGTTGGAGTAACAACGCAGGTTTTTGTGCATACGGTGTCGTCGAAGAATAATGGTTACTGCACAATCCCCCATTGACTCATTGAACAATGTTACTCGTTAAGCTGGGGATGCGGGTTTATGAATTTGTTAAACTGGAAATTTTCAGGTATACTTTCGGTAAATGGCAAAACAGCTGCGGGAGGGAATACTGATGTTTAATAAATTATTTTTATCTTTTGTTTCTTTTGTTGGTATTTTATTTTTTCCCGGTATGACGCATGCCCAAGAGTCAAAATCCCAGCAGTGTTCATCGGCAGGGTGTTCTGCCTGTTTTTCATTATATCCTGATGAATTTAAATACGAAACAGCGGTTAAGGATGGAAAGCTTAATGGTGTACAGAAAATAAATTATCTCGATGGGAAAACATTTCAAGAGATCTCATATAAAAACGGGAAGGTTGATGGTTCCGTAAAGATTTATTATCCCGATGGTACCCTGTGGGCAGATCAGAATTTTAGGGCGGGACTATTTTTGGATGAGAGCCATAAACCCAAAAATGGGATTTATCAAAGATTTTATAAAAATGGACAGTTGGCCCGAGAAACGAAGTTTAAGGATGGATTGCCCCAGGGTGAAAGTAAGGCTTATTATGAAGACGGACGTTTAAAAGTGGTAGAAACTTATACGGGTCAAGATGCGTGGTTATTGAAGACATATGATAAACGCGGACAGATAATGACCGACGGCAAGTTTTTTGGACAAAAGTTTATCGGTACAAGCAAACTGTATAATGAGGAGGGTAAGTTGGAGTGGGAGTACACGTATCAACAAGCCCCGGCGCCTGTGGTAAGGCATTTTGACAAGAATGGCAAGGTGAACGCAGATTTTGTATATAAAAGCCGCGATATGAAGTCGGCTGACACCAGACAATATTATGAGTCGGGTAAACTGAAGGCAAAAGGTAAATTTGATGGGAAGGCATGGGACGGGGCATATCGAGAATTTTTTGAGAATGGGAAGACTAAACTGAAAATGACGTATAAGAACGGTGTGCCCATGGGCATAAGAAAAGATTATAACGAGGATGGCACTCTTGCGACAAGTTATAATTATTTGGATGGGTATTATCGGCAGGAATATGCTGGTTATTATAAAAACGGGAAGCTTCAATTGAAAATGACGTATAAAAACGGCGTGCCCATTGGCGTAAGAAAAGATTATAACGAAGACGGCACTCTTGCGGCAAGTTATAACTATTTGGAGGGGTTTACCCGGTGGGAATATAGCATTTATAATCAGAACGGGAAGATGAAGAGCACCTGCATGTATACAGGCCAAAAAGATATGAAACGGGAAGGGGTGGGAAGGGTTTTTTATAATAACGGCACGTTGTTTTCAGAGGAGACGTACACCAACGATGTTCCTACGGGTGTTGGAAAAGTTTATTATGAAGATGGGGGGGTGAAAAAAGAAACATCTTATATCAAAGGTGATAATGACTTTGATTCTAAAGAATATTATAAGAGCGGCAAGATACGTGCCGAGAGACAAATACGGGACAATAAGCCGCGGCTTGTGAAAGTATATTATGAGAATGGGACGTTATGGTCAGAGATGCAAATGAGTCCTGATGGAGCAATGAGTGCGACGGCCTATGATGAAGAAGGGAAAGTTGTGACGTCAAAGTATGATATTGCTCTTAGTGAATTGAAGCAGTCCAGAGAGCCATATGAGCGTTTTGTTATTCTTGACACTGTGGCAAAAGAAGCTTTTAAAGCCGGACGCAAGGTTGAGGCAAGGCAATGGGCGGAAGAGTTGCGGGGCATGGCGCCTCAATATCAATGGGACTGGAATTATGGGAATGCCATTCATAGTGCCAATATTGTTTTGGGAAGAATCGCTGCGGCTGAAGGAAGAATGAAGGATGCCCGTAATTTTCTGATAGCTGCTGGTAAAAGTCCGGGTTCGGTGCAGATGGATACTTTTGGGCCGAATATGAGTTTGGCTAAAGATTTATTGGAAAAAGGCGAGAAGGATGTTGTCCTTCACTATTTTGTGCTTTGCGGTAAGTTTTGGACGTCGGGTGCCGATCAATTAAAGAAATGGTCAGAGGAGGTTAAGGCAGGTAACATCCCTGATTTCGGAGCAAATTTAGTCTACTAAGTAATGGAGCGTTTTACCAGCCGCCCTCCCGCAGTTTTTATCGCGGGAGGGTTTCTGTTTGATCGGGGATAAAATAAGAGTGCGGAAGGAGGGACTTGTTGCCCTTCAGTCCTGCGGGTCAGACCCCCGCCCCGCATGGAGGATGCTCCTGTTCGTCGCATCCGGCGGGGCTCCGTTCAAGTCCCTCTTATCTTAAGGAATAAAATGGTGCGGAAGGAGGGACTTGAACCCTCACAGCTTGCGCTATAGGCTTCTGAGACCTACGTGTATGCCAATTTCACCACTTCCGCAAAAAGATCACAAGTAAGAACAAGCACTATTTTTTTGTTTCCAAAGTGTGGTATAGTATAAAGATTAATCTTGAATGTGTCAACAAGGTGTCTTGATGTCCGAACCTGTCGCAACAAATAAAAAAGCCTGGCATAATTATTTCCTGACTGACAAGTGGGAGTGTGGGATCGAACTTCACGGGTCCGAGGTTAAATCTATACGGGCGGGTGAAGTTAATTTCGCGGATGCGCATGTGCGTATTGAGGACAATGAGGTTTGGCTTTATAATCTTCATATTGCACCGTATGCGCAGGCAAGTTATCTTAATACAGATCCTGACCGGCGACGCAAGCTGTTGATGAACAGGAATGAAATCAAGCGTCTGTATGACGGATTGATTCTTAAAAAGTTGACGTGTGTGCCGACCAAGGTTTATATTACGGCCCGGGGGCTGGTTAAGGTTGAGATTGCTTTGGCCCAGGGCAAGAAATTGTACGACAAGCGCGATGACATCAAGCGCCGCACGTCTGACCGGCAGATGGCGCGGGCGGTTCAGCGGTTCCGTTAACAGGTACAGATGAGATGCTATGATGAAGAATGATCAGTATATCCTTGTAACCGGCGGTGCCGGTTATATCGGCGGGCATATGGCGGGGCTTCTCCTGGAGGCTGGTTATCGGGTGATTATCCTTGACAATTTATCGACGGGCGTAAGGCCGTGGATTGCCAAGGGCGCGGCGTTTATCAAAGGTGATCTGTGTTTGCCTAAAGATGCCCGCAAGCCGTTTGAGCGTTATCCTGTCAGCGCGGTTATTCATTTCGCGGCAAAGATTGTTGTGCCGGAATCGGTCAGTCAGCCGGTGATGTATTATGCCAACAATGTGGGCGGCACTTTGAATCTGCTGACAGCCATGGCGGCGCATGGGGTCAGGCGGATTGTTTTTTCGTCGACGGCTGCTGTTTATGGCGATCCGTCCCGGGTTCCGGTTGATGAACAGGCGGACGCGCTGCCGATGAATGCTTACGGGGCTTCGAAGTATATGGTTGA
>JBAXBM010000243.1:0-3495 GCA_037141995.1 Candidatus Omnitrophota bacterium | reverse complement strand
CTGTCAATAGTCAAGACAAGGGACGTTTTACAGCGGATTTAAACAGGACGCTTGTTTATGCGGGGGCTGTTAAAGAAAATGAACTGGCTGTTTACTGGGTCATGGCTCCTGAAAAAGTTCTTTCTCAAAATGCGGGAACTTACCGCGGCAAAATTAAATATACGGTTGAATCGTCGCGCGGCAATGAAGAATTTGTGATTGATCTTGAATGTTATGTTCAGCCAGTGTTTACGATTGCCGTTAACATGCCGCCGGAAGGGCTTAATTTTAACAAGATTCTTCCCAACGGCCCTCCTGAAGAAAGGTCTGTTGATGTGATTGTACAATCTAACCTTCATAAGCCGTATCAGGTAGTCCAGGGGCTATCGACGGCGATGACTAACGAGAAAGGAGCCCAGATCGATAATCAATATTTAACGATGAAGCTTGAGTTGCCGGCAGGACAAAAAGGACAGCCGAAGTTTATTGATTTTACCCCTGTAAAGAACAATGAATATCCTGTTTATATTTCTGATGCGCAAGGCAGTCCTGTGTCTTTTAAAGTTATATATAAATTGCAAGGGTACCCCGGTATGCGAGCGGGTAATTTTATGGCACCTGTAAGGTTTACTTTACAGGAAAACTAACAAAGGAGAATGTTATGAGGAAAATAATCGGGTTAATGTTAATAGCAATTTTTGGGGTTGCAGGGTTTGCGCATGCAGCCACCAGTACTGTCGGTTTTGATATGACGGCGACAGTTGGAAGTGTGACCGGCGTTGATATTAAAGCAACGCCTATTGTCGATGGTGTATGGGGAACTGGCGGGTCTGCGACATCTTTTCCTTTTGCCATGACATTGGATAATACTACAAAAGTATGGAGTACTAATACTTATTATTCAATTGATGTCGGCGGTACAGGCGGCAGTACCACGAATACAAGTGTTACTGTAAAATATGCTGAAACCAACAATCCTAATGGCACAGGCCATGGTTTGGGTTGGAAGTCGACAGCGACCTTCATTAAACAAACGTCATCTGGCAGCACAGCGATAACAACGCATGGTATCACCACAGGGAAAATGTTGCTCAAGGATCTTGTTGGTGCTGGTAAAACGGTGGATACGGCAGATGTCGGCGCGGGTTGGTTCAGGTTGTATGTTGGGCTTGCGAATCCCTATGATCCGAAATTTGATTCTAAAAGTCCTAAATATGATCCTACAGCCATTCCAGAACCTTCAGGGGCTGAAGTTTTCAGTACGTCTGATGTCGCTGGTGATTACACAGGCACATTGACCATTAGCGCCACATTAACTTGATATTGTACGTTGCGTATTTTCCCCGGGTATGGCCACAGGCTATTCCTTATTAGAGAAATGAATAGTTTGGCCATGCCCGGGGTTGTTTTATCCCGCATTTATCAGTAAGACCTATATAATGCGGTTACAAAAAAATATTCAGTGTGCATATCTATGTATAAAGCCATATTCACAATTTTAATATTTTTTTTGCCGGGAATAGTTTTCGCGGCATCATCAAATACAAGTTTTTCTCTTACGGCGACGGTGAATGCTGCCACAGGGATTAATATTGTGACTTCTTCCCTAACGAGTGGCGCTCAAGGTGATGTTTTGACCCCTACGGGTTCTTCATTATCTTTCGGGAATCTTATTTATACAACATTTACTGATCCTGTGACAAAAGTCATATCTAACGCCTGGCTCCCGAATAATACATTTGCTATTGATATTTCTCCTGGCGGCGGCAGTGCCAACGGAACAGATCTTACCGTACAGTATGCTGAGCTTGCTAATCCCAATAATGTTGTTAATGGGCACGGGTTGGGATGGAAATCCACGATCACGTTTGTTGTTATCAATGATGCTGTAGAAACGCCGATCGTGGCGCATGGCGGGACCGGTAAGATGCTTCTTAAAGATATTCCGGCTTTAGGTGAGACGATCACAGCGGCGCAGATAGGCAAGGGGATATTAAGGATGTATGTGGGCATGGTTACCAAGAATCCCGGGGACGAGATCAAGGATCCTGATGATGGGGAGCTTTTTACCAATCTTGATCTTCCTGGTGAATATACGGGGAAATTGGTGATCAGCGCTACTATTTTTTGAGGTTATATTCAAGGTAAAAAAGATGATGCCCAAAATTATTTTCTTTGTTCTAGCTGTTTTATTTTGTTTTACTGGGATTGCCAGTGCTCAATTTTTTATTGAGGGCGGTAAAGAGTCATTAGCTGTAGCGGGTGGTGATCGCATTAGTAAATCTATTATTATCCATAATACATCTTCTGAAGGTCACACAATCAGGGCTTATTGGGAAGATTTCAAATATGACCCGCCGTTTGATGGGACAAAAAGTTTTTCCCCTTCAGGAACTGGCGAGCGTTCTTTGGGCAAGTGGATCAGTTTTTCTCCAACAGAATTTACTGTTCCTCCTTTTAGCCAGCAAAAGGTCAATTATACCCTGGTTGTTCCTGATGATATTGACAGCGGGCATTATGGTGTTCTTTTCTTTGAAAAGGTGGGAGATCCGGTTAGGGTTGAAACAGGCATGCAGATTATTACACGCGTTGGGAGCCTTTTTTTTGTTGAGCCTAAAGATGCGGTGAAGAAAGCTGAATTTCAAAATATTGTTTTATCTGAGGGGAAGCTGAAATTTTCTTTTTATAACCATAGTGCCGTGGTACTTATCCCCGATATCACGTACTATTTTATGGATGATCAGGGGGTTGTGGCAGACCGCGGGGATATTAAAAAATTATACCTCCCGCCTGATACAGCGGGAGCTTTTGATATCGATCTTCCTGAAACTTTGACAGCACATGTGTATACACTTGTTGTTAACGCGGATCTTGGGGATAACAATACAGTTGTTAAAGAAATTGAGATCAGTAAAGATCTTTCTGACAAATTTACGATCTCAACTATGCGGGATTAATGATGAAGGCTGTGGATATTTTCCCACGCATATGGCCGGAAGCTTATGATCATAAAACAGTTCTTGTGTGTCATTATTATCGTCCTGACAACGTTGCGTTGTGCTGTTCCTGTTAACGCCAGTCGCATTGATACCTATCATTATTTTATTGCTGAAGGTCAGGAAGCTGTTGAGCGGCAGGAT
This sequence comes from Candidatus Omnitrophota bacterium, assembly GCA_037141995.1. Classification (GTDB taxonomy): domain Bacteria; phylum Omnitrophota; class Gorgyraeia; order Zapsychrales; family Fredricksoniimonadaceae; genus Fredricksoniimonas. The sequence goes on along the minus strand of JBAXBM010000243.1, from coordinate 376 downwards.
GAATCAAAGGCCATTCATTATTTTAAATGGGCACATCGCCTTAATCCTTCCGCGGCGCAGCCAGTCAATTATCTCAAAAGTATTCCAGGGGGAAGGGCTGTCCTCGGGAATGAAAAAATTTATTTTGCGTTAAAATCGTTTTATGACGCCCGTCAACGGGATCCCCGCGCGAAATCTCTCATTGATCATGTCAATCAAGTTAAACATGCTTTGGATCAACACATAATGTCTGAGGTGCAGGAGAGCCTGATTCCTGCACATGTTCCTGCGGCGCCTGTGGATGCTCAAACACGTACTCGGACTGCCAAGACAAGCCTTGAAGACGTGGTTTCAATTGCTGATATTATTAAAGAGAACATGTCCAGGCCGACACTCC
>JBAXBM010000242.1:0-3497 GCA_037141995.1 Candidatus Omnitrophota bacterium | reverse complement strand
GTCGAGAAGGTCCTCGCGGTTCAGAAGAAATTGAAGAGCGGCCAGGCTACTGTGGGGATCGAGCTTTTGGACTTTTTAAAAGACTGGCTTGTTAATCACATTAAGGGTGAGGATAAGAAATACGGCCGTTTTATTATTTCCGCTAACGTGTCATAAGAAGTGTTGTGTTAATTTTTAAAACCCCGGTTTTAGTCATTGAATCGGGGTTTTTCTTTGCCGCGCGCCTTGCCGGTGCGGAAAAGGGGAAGTAAAATATGTACAAAAAAATTCTTTTTTTTGCACTTTATGATATTTTATAATAAGTATCTTTAATGGCATCAAAGGATTAGCAAAGTGAATGCCGGGTCAGCGGATTAATAGGCGACCGGATCCTATTTTTCCGGGGGATTGGTTTGTAAACATTGTTAATAATATATTGTTATGTCTCTTGTTTTAATCGGGGTAAATCATAAAACTTGTCCTTTGGCCATCCGGGAGAAATTCTTTCTTCAGCCGACGGAAAAAGAACTTCTTTTTTCTGAGTTAAGGAATGATCCGGCAGTTGCCGGAGTTTTTATCTTGTCTACCTGCAACAGGACTGAGATTTACGTTGATCTCCTGAACAATAAGGTTTCTTCGATATTCCAGCGGTTTTTTGCTGTTAAACGCCTGCCTTTAGAGGATAATCTCGAACGGTTTTTTTATGTTATTCATGAACAGCTGGCGGTTGTTCATTTATTGCGTGTGGCCACGGGATTGGATTCGCTTATTCTTGGGGAAAAGCAGATATTGGGCCAGGTTAAGGATGCTTTTAATTTTGCCCGCGGAGAAAAAATGCTCCATCGTTCTTTTAACATCCTTTCGAATATTGTTGTGGAGACCGGCAAGAAAATTCGCCGGGAAACAGATATTGATTTTGGCGGACTGTCGATATCCTGGGCAGCTGTAGCCAAAGCGCAGGAAAGCTTTGGCTCGCTTGCCGGAAAAGATGTCTTGATTATGGGCTCCGGGAAAATGGGGGATCTCGCGGCGCGGCAACTGGTCAAAAAAGGCGTTGGCAATGTTTATATTATGAACAGGACCCATGATAAAGCCGAGCATGTGGCGGAGGGGTGCTGCGGTACGGCTGTTCCGTTCTGGCAGTTAAAAGATATTTTGGTGAAAGTGGATGTCTGCCTCTGCGCGACGGGGGCGCCGCATTATGTTGTTACAAAGGATTTGATGGAAGAGGTCATGTCTTGCCGGAAGGGTCAACGGATTTCTATTGTTGATATTGCTGTTCCGCGCAATATTGACCCGCTGGTAACGTGTGTCCCGGGCGTTTCACTTTCGGTGGTGGATGATTTATCGCAGATGGTTCAGAGCAGCATGAATAAGAGATTGACCGCCGTAGAACGGGCTGAGGAGATAATCCGGATGAAGACGGATGAGTTTTACAGGATTCAGGATAAGGCTGCTGTCTTCGAGCTGTTGCACGCGGCCGTTGCAGGTGAAAAGGTGCAGTCTTGATAAGGTTATTTGTGAAAAAGCTGGGATCTGTCGCTTTTACGGTGCTTATTAGCGCGGGCTTGATTATCTTTTTAATTGTATCTACATCGATGGAAGCTGTTAACGGGACGCCGTTTGTGCAGAAAGTTTTTTATCAGACCCGTTGGTTTGATTGTCTGATGGCCCTGTTATGGATTAATCTTTTTTGTTCTACGGTTATCCGCTTCCCGTTTAGAAAAGATCAGTTGGGTTTCTTGATCACGCATGTCGGCATCCTCGGCATTCTTATCGGTGCTATGCTCAGTAAATATTATGGTATTGACGGGCGCATAATGATTTTTGAGGGCGAGACAGGCAGCAGGATTGAACAATCTGCGTATGTTTTGGCTGCGGCCTATCCTAATCAGGAACAGGAAACGTTTGCTTTGCGCAAAGGGACGGCTCAATTATTGCTGACCCCGGAACGGTTAAACGCCGCGGTTGCGTTTTGTCCGCTAAAGCCGAAGAAAACAGGGCGTGCGGCAGACGGCACACCGGTTATTTTTTCTGTTACGGACATCCTGGAACATGCCGTAGAAAAGCGGCAGGTCATTGAAGGTCCGCCGGGCGCTGCGCTCAATCATGCGGTTGCGGTTAAGCTGAAGAGCCGCCAGCTTGGGCTGGACCTGTCGGCGTGGCTGGTTGAGCGTGAACCGGGGAATGCGTCTTCTGCCGAGTTTTTGGCCGGCCCGGTCAAATTGGTATTGCGTGAGCAGAAGAAAACGCTGTTGCCTGCACCGCCGGTTTTGCGTGTGATGGATAAGGCAGGTCATGATATTTTGAAATTAGATATCGGCGCGGGTGTTCCGCAGATGATTCCGATTCCCCAAACAGGATTTTCAATTAAGAATTTTGTTTATTATCCTTATGCGGAAGTCGCAGGGCACAGCAAGCTGGCAAACAACCCTGAAGGGCGGATGTTTAATCCGGCGGTGGAGTTTGACCTGGCCGACCGCAAGGGTCATGTGACGCATCAAATAAAGTTTGGATTTTTTCCGGAGTTCGAGGCCATGCATGCCCGGGCGGGCAATAATGTTAAATCTTTTTCGACAGATTTAAAGATTGTGTTTGAAGCGGGGAAGCCGGAAGATTATCAGGATGTTTTTAACGGCCCACAGATCACTTTTCTTTATGATGACACGGGGGCCTGGTATTTTCAGGTGAAATCCGGGGATAAAGTGATGACGGAGGGCGGGTTGGTCGCAGGGCGGCGCGTGGCTTCGGGGTATATGGACCTTGAATTCTCAATGGATCCGGGGTTATCTCATGCCAAGGTCAGTTATGATATCGCGCCTTCGATCGGACAGCAGGGGCCGCTGGCGGCTGCTATCAGGGTTAATGACGGTACGGCAAAAGATAAATATTGGGTTATTGAGAATCAGCTTACCCCGGTGACTGTGGCGCAGCATGAGGTTAATTTCTTTTTAACCCATGAGAGTACGGCGCTCCCTTTTTCTCTGGCATTAAAGCATTTCCGTAAGGTTAATTATCCCGGAACGCAGGATGCGGCATCCTTTGAGAGCGACGTGGTCCTCAGCGATGCATCCCAGGGCATTACTTTGGAGAATACGGTGAGCATGAACAAGCCGTTGGTTTATCAGGGGTACAAGATCTTTCAGACGTCGTATGCCGATGATCCGCAGCACGGCAAGGCGTCGATTTTTACTGTTGCCAGAAATCCAGGCATCCCATGGATATACGCGTGTTCTATCCTGGCCTGTTTAGGCGCGTGCATTCAGTTTTTTGGTTTCAAAGAAAGGGTGGTTTGATGAAAAAGCTGTTTTTATGGGTTATTTTTGGTTTATGTTTTATGGTAGCGCCGTCAGCCCGGGCGATGAATCTTGATCAAGATGCGGCCAGGATCCCGGTCCAGAATCATGGGAGAATTAAGCCGCTGTCTGCCTTTGCCCAGGAGACAGTGCAGTTCATCAGCGGCAGAAAAAGCTGGCAGGGTCAAAGTGCTGTCAACCTGCTTCTGACGCATGCGGCGC
>JBAXBM010000241.1:0-3502 GCA_037141995.1 Candidatus Omnitrophota bacterium | reverse complement strand
GCATCACCGCGGCGCTGCTGGGCGGCATCCCTAAAGCCCATATCATTGACGCGCGCATTGACCGTGCCCTTCTTCTTGAGATTTTTACCGATACAGGTGTCGGGACTCAGATCATCCAGGGATGATATGCCGCGGAAGCATTTTTTTATCCAGGTGCTATTATTATGACAAAAAAAGATGTTTTTGAAGTTTATGATCAATATATTTTCCCGACCTACACGCGACTTCCTGTAGTTTTTGTTAAAGGTAAGGGCAGTGTTTTGACGGATATGGACGGCAGGAAGTACCTTGATTTTTTCCCGGGTTGGGGTGTTTCTAACGTGGGGCATTGTCATCCCAAGGTTGTCGCGGCGGTCCGTGACCAGGTTTCAAAGCTTATCCATTTACCCAATAATTTTTTCGGGATCAACCAGGCCAAACTGGCCCGCGAGATCGTGCGTCATGCTTTTGACGGGAAATTGTTTTTTTGCAACAGCGGGGCGGAGGCCAATGAGGCGGCGATAAAATTCGCCCGTCTTTTCGGCGGCGGCGAACGGTTTGAAATCATTACGACGCTGAATGCTTTTCATGGCCGAACGCTGGGGGCGCTTGCGGCGACACCTCAGAAAAAGTACCAGGCGGGTTTTGCACCGTTACCTCAGGGGTTTATTTCAGTCCCTTTTAATGATATCCAGGCGCTCCTTGACGTGGTGACACCCAGGACGGTTGCGGTGATGATTGAGCTTGTCCAGGGAGAGGGCGGGATTAATGTGGCTGCTCCGGAATATGTCCGTGCGATACGCCGGTTATGCGATGATAAAAAGATCCTTTTCATTGCCGATGAAGTTCAGACGGGGTTGGGCCGCACCGGAAAAATGTTTGCTTTTGAAAATTACGGCATTGAGCCGGATGTCATGACATTGGCCAAAGGGCTTGGGGGCGGTTTGCCGATCGGGGCCATGCTGGCACGCCGATCGTTGGCGCATCTTCTTCAGCCGGGCATGCACGGGACAACTTTTGGAGGAAGCCCTTTGGTAACCAAGGCGGCGCTGGGGGTTTTTGAAGCGATGCGCAGGGAGAAAATGATTGTTAATGCACGACGGATCGGCGCACATATGATGGGGCGCTTAAAGGAGATGCAGTCGCAATTTCCTTTTATCGCGGATGTGCGTGGGCTCGGGCTTATGATCGGGGTTGAATTATCCGTGGAGGGGAAACCTGTTTTTGATGAGTGCCTTGCCAGGGGGCTGATTATTAATTGTACGCAAGGCCGTGTGTTGCGCATTATGCCGGCGCTTAACGTGACGCTGAAGCAGGCGGACAAGGCTTTGGGGATCCTTGAGAAAATTTTTTCGCTAATGATGCAGAAGAGAACTATATGAAAAAAAGAGATTTTATTTCAATTGGGGATAATTCACCGCAGGATCTTGAAGCGATTTTAGAACTTGCTGTTCAATTAAAGAAAAAGCCGGGGCTTTATTCCGGCCTTTTGGCGGGTAAATCCATGGCTATGATTTTTCAGAAGCCATCGAATCGCACGCGAGTTTCTTTTGAAACAGGGATTTTTCAGCTTGGCGGCAATGCGATTTACCTGGCGCCGGATGATATTAGCCTTGGGAAGCGTGAGCCGACAGCCGATATTGCCAGGACACTTTCACGCTATGTGGGAGGGATTATCGCGCGTGTTTTTTTTCATCGGGATCTTGTTGATCTGGCGCGTTATGCGGATGTCCCGGTTATCAATGCGCTTTCTGATTTTTCACATCCCTGTCAGGCATTGGCGGATATTTTGACCATCAAGGAAAAATTTGGCAAGCTGGCAGGGCTTAAGCTGGCATATATCGGTGATGGCAATAATATGACCAATTCCCTGATGCTGGCTTGCGCCATGACGGGGATTCATATGGGGGTTGCGACACCGGCGGGATATGAACCGGATGAGCTGGTTGTCACCCGGGCGCGGGCATTGGCTTCTGTGACGGGGGCTAAGATCGAGTTGACCCGCAGTCCTGCCGAGGCGGCCGCAGGGGCGCAGGTTCTTTATACAGATACCTGGGTCAGCATGGGGCAGGAAAGCGAAACGATGAAGCGTTTGAAAGATTTTAAGGGGTATTGCATCGACCATGCCTTGACGGCTGTTGCCGACAAGGATTATATTTTTATGCATTGCCTTCCGGCGCATCGCGGGCAGGAGGTTGCCGAAGACGTTATTGACGGATCGCATTCGGTTATTTTTGATGAGGCAGAGAACCGCCTGCATGTGCAGAAGGCGGTCATGGTTTTTTTATATACTTGATCAGGAAAGGGGTTGTGTGATGAAAAAAGTTGTTTTGGCATATTCCGGCGGCCTTGATACTTCCTGCATTATCCCGTGGCTCAAGGATCGCGGCTACGAGATTATTGCGGTAATTGGTAATGTGGGGCAGGGTGATGATTTCACTAAAGTTAAGGAAAAGGCGATAAAATCAGGCGCTTCCAAAGCCTATTGCCTGGATCTTCGCCAGGAATTGATTGAGGATTACGCGATCCCTGCATTGAAAGCCGGAGCTCTTTATGAGGGTAAATATAATCTTGCCTGCGCGCTTTCGCGCCCTCTCATTGCGCATCATCAGGTTCAGATTGCCCGTAAGGAAAAAGCGGCCGGGCTGGTACATGGTTGTACCGGGAAAGGCAATGATCAGGTACGGTTTGAAGTAACATATCGTTTGATGGAGCCGTCGATGGAAGTAATTGCGCCGGTTCGTGTCTGGGAATTTAAATCGCGTGATGAAGAGATCGATTATGCCAAGTCCAAGGGTGTTCCCGTATCGGCGACGAAGAAGAGTCCTTACAGCATTGATACAAATGTTTATGGCAAGGCCATTGAGAGCGGCCTTCTTGAAGACCCCATGGTGGAGCCACCGGAGGATGTTTTTTCTATGACGGTGAATCCTGAGAAAGCTCCGGCTAAGCCGGGCTATGTTGAGATAGGGTTTTCTCAAGGTATTCCGGTGTCGGTTAATGGGCGTCAGCTGAAACCGCTGGCACTTGTCCTGGAACTTAATGCTATTGCCGGGCGTCATGGTGTCGGCCGTGTTGATATGATCGAGAATCGTCTGGTGGGCATTAAATCGCGAGAACTTTACGAGAATCCAGCCGGTGCGGTACTCCATCTGGGGATTCGCGAGATTGAGAGTCTTGTGCTTGACCGTGATAGTTTGCGGTTCAAAGAGATCCTTTCCCAGAAATATGCCGAGTTGACGTATAATGGATTGTGGTGGACACCCCTAAAGGCACAAATGGATGCCTTTTTTAATGCTTATCATGTGAATACCACCGGCACTGTGCGTATTAAGCTTTATAAGGGACATGCTATGGTAGTCGGCCGCAAGTCCCCGCATTCGCGTTATAGCGAAAAGATGGCGACGTACGGCAAGGGCGATAAATTTGATCAATCACTCGCGGAAGGTTTCATTAAATTGTGGACTGTTCCGTTTCAGCGTCACCAGTAAGTTGTTTGTTTTGCTGTGGCAGGGGGGCATTA
>JBAXBM010000240.1:0-3506 GCA_037141995.1 Candidatus Omnitrophota bacterium | reverse complement strand
CTTATGATGCCGGAGGACATGAAGGTTTTGGCTAAGCTAAATGAGATATACCTGGAAAAGTCTGGACAGAACAGCCTTAAGGGCAAGTTGAATGAGTACCATGCGCAGATGAACGATCGTTTGGCCAAGGCAGCGCTTGTGTTCCATGGGGCGGGGCGTGCGCCTGTTTATGTGCAATATGCCGCCGGTGAGCGGGAGAGGATTTTTCGCGAATTGCACAGCTTGATCGGAATGGATATGCCCTTTGATGCGGAAGTGTCGGCGGCGGTGAAGAAAAATCCGGCCTATATGTTCATGCGTTATGTCCTGCGGCAGGATTCGCATGAGCTCAAGGTCGGCTGGGGGAAGGAAGGTTATCGGGCTCATTATGGCGAATGGCAGGCTTTTAATCAGCGTCTGAATACTTTGCTGGGAACGGATTATGACGGTCCTGGGGATGTGTCTGTTATGAGATCGCTCTTATCTGAGATTGTGCATGATGGTCCGGCGTTGTTTTTTATTTTTATGATGATGGTGTATGTGTCGAATTTTGTTTTGCTGAAATATGATCCCAAAGACCGCGAAATAGGTGCTAAGGAAGCTAAAGATTGGATGGCTGAGATATGGGACGGGAATCCGTGGTCTGATGGCAAGGGCGAGGGGCAGGCAGAAGGCCTGCGCGATATCATTGGCCGTTTAGTGCGGGCAAGTTCAGCTGATCAGCGTGAGGCGCTGGATCAGCTGAAGGCGTCGTTGGCACCCCAGGAAAGGGCGGTGCTGGATGCGATCCTTTTGATTGCGCAGGAGAAGCCCGATCGGGAGATGGCTATTCAGAACCGTTGGCTGGCGTTTGTGCCTGTGCTTGGTGCGACGCTGATGCGCCATCGCCCTATGGCGAAGGAGCACCGGGCTTTTAATGATGCGTTGAAAAAATGGGTTCGCGGGGTATCGCCGGACATGAAAGTGGATGATTTTTATTCGGGGCTGAAGGCGGTCCTGGTGCGTTTTGCGGTGATGAGCCCTGGGTCGCAGGATGCCCGGACTGTCCCTGCAATGCCGTCGTTAGAAGAATTTGATGCCCGCTTAAAGGAGGCATTCCTTGATGGCAGGCCTGTCTTTGTTCCAGAAGGTCAAGGACGGCGTGGGCCCAACGGGGCGACGTTGCCGCAGGCGGGAGATTCAGATGAGTTTCGGGTAGTAGGTCTTTACAGCGAAGGAGATTCTCCCGGCATGATTAATTTTCATGCCATGGCCCGTACAGGGGAGGTCATGGTTAACAGAACTTATCAGCCGGCGGAAAAACCGGCAGTGATCATGGTGGATATGAGGCGGATCACATTCGCTGGCATGGACGGGATGATCCGTGACCTGGTTAATTCTGTCAAGGCCTTGTATAGGAATAAACGTGTTGGTGCAGGCGAGATTTCAGATCAGAGGCTGGAGGCAGTTGTTTTTCTGATGCCCGACGGAGACATGGAGATAGAGCGGATCGGGCCGCGGGCACGTCAGGCGCGTTTTGAGGGATTACGCGCCGTGATCATAAAGGCAGTTCTACAGCGCTATGCCCGTGCGGCGCTTGTACAGCTTGCACAACAGAAGGCTGCCAGGAATGCGTTCGGGATGACGGGGTTACGGTTTTATAATCGAATGCAGAATGAGGCGTATATGCTGCGGGTCAAGGGTGTGTTTGGGGAACAGCATGCGGATGATGAAGATATTGCCGGGACAATGAAGCGCGTGGTTGCCGGGCGGGTTGGTCCGCAGACAGTTTATCTTGCCGGATTCCGGCCGGAGGATTTTCCTGTGGTGCGTGGTGTTGTTCCGCCGGATGTGAAGGTATTGCGCTGGCAGGAAAATGGCAGGGCGGTGGAGGTGCCTCGTAAAAAGACGCGGGATGCTGCGGCCCTGGGTGGTGTGGATTTGCGTGGCGTTAACGATCAGGTGCAGGCGAACGCTGTTGCAGATGACGGAGGGGTTGTGGTGGATGTGTCTGCCCTTCAGCAGGCGGCAGGCCTCAGCCCGGTTATTGTGGAGATGCATTCTGTTGCGCATGTGGCGGATTTTTTGCAAGGGTAGCGCTTGCTATCACACCAGACGTATCTTTCAGAAGTTATTCACAGGGTCGCTACGACAGTTTAATCCGCATTTTCCTATAGGTATGGATGTGATCCTGTGGGTTCTGATATTTGACAACAGGTTATTTAAAGGGCGATTTTTTGCCACCGCTTTCTCATTGACAAAGAAAGAACGGATGTTATATTAGTTAAGATTTTCAGGTCGGCCAAATTATTCTTTTACCCACTAATAGCAGTTGTTTATGAAAGATGCAGTTCTTTATCTCGAAGATGGTGCAATCTTCCGCGGGACATCCCTGAATACGCAGGGCATTACCGCGGGTGAAGTGGTTTTTAATACCGCGCTTTCCGGTTATCAGGAGGTTCTAACCGACCCTTCCTATGCCGGGCAGATCGTGGTCATGACTTATCCCCTTATCGGTAATTATGGTGTGAATGCCGAGGATGTTGAATCCGATGGTGTTCATGTGAAGGGGTTTGTCGTTAAAGAGTTTTCCCGCACTTATTCCAATTTCCGCGCGACCGGCAGTCTTATCCAGTATTTAGACGACAACAAGATCATAGCGATGGAAGGGGTTGATACGCGTGCCCTGACCCGTCATTTGCGGCTTTCTGGGGCGATGAAAGGGATTATTTCAACGGAAACTGTTGATCCTGTTGAACTTAAAGCTCTATTGGCGAAAGTTCCGTCTATGGACGGCGCTGATTGGGTTAAACAGGTGGCCACCACCAAGCCGTATATCTGGAAAAATACCGGGGATAAGAAATATAATGTTGTTGCCATTGATTGCGGCATCAAGCGGAACATTTTGCGTATTTTGGCGGATATGGGGTGTGAGGTTCATGTGGTCCCGCCGACAACGACGGCTCCGGAGATCCTGGCGATGGAGGCTGATGGTATTTTTCTTTCCAACGGCCCCGGCGATCCGGCGGCCGTAACCTATGTCATTGAAACGGTCAGGCATCTCATCGGCAAGATGCCCATTTTCGGTATCTGCCTTGGCAATCAGATGATCGGCCTTGCCCTGGGCGGGCGTACCTACAAGCTTAAATTCGGGCATCACGGCAGCAATCATCCGGTCAAGGATCTTTCCACCGGGCGTATCAGTATTACGTCGCAGAATCACGGTTTTTGTGTGGATATCAAGACCCTCAAGGCGGCGGATGTCGAAGCAGGGCATATTAATCTTAATGACAGGACCGTGGAGGGGTTGCGCCACAAGAAATATCCGTTGTTCTCCGTTCAATATCATCCCGAAGCCGCACCCGGCCCGCGCGATGCGAAATATTTGTTTGATATTTTCACCTCAATGATGGATAAACATAAAAAACATGCCTAAACGCACAGATATTAAAAAAATACTCCTTATTGGTTCGGGTCCGATTATTATCGGACAGGCGTGTGAGTTTGATTATTCCGGAACACAGGCATGTAAAGCGTTGCGCGAAGAG
>JBAXBM010000239.1:0-3511 GCA_037141995.1 Candidatus Omnitrophota bacterium | reverse complement strand
CGCTGGTCAAGTAAGGCTTGGTCGTCCCGATAAGGATCTTGGCTTCCTGATTATTCACCACAGCGATCCGCGGGCTCGACAACACACGGGTTTTCCCCATGGTATTAATCATTTGAAGGACTGCGGTATAATTATCACGATTCAGGGTCCCGATACTGATCATGCTTTGGGGCGCCACATTGCTTGAAAGACCAAAACCATTGGTTTTGTTATCCAATGTCAAATTGTGATACTTGGGGATCATGGCTTCCCAGTCAACGCCCATTTTGAACTGATCATCAAGGTTGACCTGGATAATCCGAGCTTCGATCAAGACCTCTTTTTCATTCTTGTCCAGCGCCGCGATCACTTTCCGGATTTCAGCAATTTTATTCACTGCGTCAACAACGATCACACTGTTAGAGCGCGTATCGGCATCAGCGCGTCCGATATCCTGGCTTAATAACGGCTTGATACTTTTGACAATATCTTCGGCTTTGGCATAACTGATATCAAACACAACGGTATCCCGCTGAACATCAATTTGTTTGATGATCTGTTCAATTTCATTCAATTTCTTGATTGAATCTTTAACAAATAATTTATTGGAAATGGCATCAAATTTTACTTTACCGACTTTGGGGCTAACCATTTCCTGAATCTTCGCAGACAAACTTTCAGCCTGGGAATATTGAAGTTTGAACACCCTCGTTTCCGTCGGCACATCAATCATCTTGATGTAGTTGAGAAGATACGGCATTTTCTCCGCGACTTCATCAATATAAACCGTACCGGATTGTTCATCCGGGACAATTTTACCCACCGTACTTTTTACCTGATTGAGCAGGTTGGCAGCATCGACAGCGCCGATACTTTGAAGCTGTATGACCCGGCTCTGCGTCAATGCGCCAAAGGGCCGCCCGAAATTTTGTTCATATTCAGCTGCCGTTACAATCTGGAGCATGCCGCGATTTTCAATATAGGCCAGGCCATTAGCCCTGAGGATAATGGTCAAGGCATCGCGCACTTCAATATTCTGAAGAAAAATCGTCACGCGCCCTACCACCGTCTTGCCGGAAATAATATTCAAATCGCCTTTTTGAGCTAAAAGCTTCAAGACATCATTAATGTCCATATCCCTGAGCTCCAGGGTATTCAGCATGCTCTTGGGATTCCCGTCATCTTTAACCGGTTCAAATAACGGGGGGGGCGCGGCATCCGCGCCGGGAGACTTCAGCACTTCTGAAATAGACTCTTGCTCACGCACAGGAAGGGGTTCAACTTTCAAAGGCACTTCCGTTGAGTGTTCAGGCAAAACATGCTTAACCGAAGCATCCACGGGATCAGCTAAAGGGCCCCTGTCGATGAGAACGGGTTCAACGTCCTGCGAAGGGACCTGGCTGGCATTCTGCATTTCATCCAACGTCTGATTGACAGCATCATCAACACTCCCTGCGGCAAAAACTGATGGCAGGCTGCAAATAAAAAAGAGAAGAAATAAACTCAAAAACAAGAATTTTAAGGCCCCGAGGATATCTTTTCTAGAATTCTGCACTTTTCTCCTTCAGCGTTATGACAAGAAGCGTCCCTTTGTAACTAATAACAAACTTTTCTTTGTCAACGCTTTGCAAACTGATTTCATCCTGGGTTTGGCCTTGCTCGATAAAATAGGTCCTTTTCTTTTCTCTGTCCTCAATCACAACTTGCGCCGGCGGGCCAATCAGTATCCCGACAACCTTATGGCGTCCTTTTACCGCCGTCTTTGCATCCCTGGCGGCACTCACCGCTGACGCTGTCTTTACCGATGCGAAAAAATCTCTTGATGCCGGCGGAGGGACTGACTTCTCGAAAGATTTAAAACGAAGATCCGGGAGGTCAACCCCGTTTTTGATTTTATCAGTACCATCCCTATGCCCCAGATCTGCATCATCTTTTTGAACAGCCAAAGAAAAAATAATATACCCGCAAGCAAAAACGCCTATGACAATAAAAAAATATTCAATATATTTTAATAAACGATTAATTTTTTTCATTTTTATAATTTATTATAATTTAATAATTGCAGGACACAACCTGAAGTTAAAATAATTTTTATTAAATAAAAACGGACGCATCAACCCGTCAATTAATCCTGATCGTTGTCAAAACAACCCTGCCCCGCAAAGTCCCCTTCAATTCCAAATATTTTTCAATATTCAAATCATCAATCCTCAATAAATTAGGCCGGCTTTGCGCCAGATAAAGAAACTTCGTAATCGTATCCCAGGCGCCATCAAAAACAACTTCAACCGAAAATGTTTTTAACAGATTTTTACCGCCGTTGCGTAACGGCTGCATATTAACAATATGAATACCCGAACTGCCCGCTGCCGTCTCGAGATGCGACATCATAGCTGATGTTTCCTTGTTCTCATCTGCAGGATGACCAAAGACTTTGACAAGTTGATCATACCCCTTCTCCATGGCTCCGGCACGGCCAACCACTCTTTCACTTTGAATCAATGTATCCCCTGTTAACTTTATTTGTTCACGGACATCCACGCAGCTTTTCTGAAAAGGCCTTATGCCGAACTGGATAACGCTGTACGACAAAAGAAATATGGTGGCTATCACCGTAAATAAAACTTCCCGCCTTGTAACTTGTTTCATAAACTATCGTTCCCTTTTACCTGACAGGTCATCTTAAAATAATTCGACTCTCCCTGATCTAAGGCGCGTTTGTTAACAAAATTCAGGATGACCTTTGAGAAAAGACCTGAATCCGCCATATCTTTTTGCAGCTGATTGACCTGTTTTGATTCACGCGTCACCCCCTGCAACATCAGGTTATTCCCGTCACTAATGGAAAGCTCAAGGAGCGACATACCCGGAGGTATCAGCCGCTCAAGATCCTGGATCAGTTTCGAAAAGATAACCCGATCCTTCAATAACGACTGCAACTCTTTGAGCTGGCGCTCTCTCTGTTCTATCTTCGTCACGCGCGGCTTTAACAGTTGCAATTCATCCTGCATCTCATTTAACCTGCGTGTTTCTTTAAAAAATCCGATACTGACAGCCAACGAAAGCGTAATGACAGAAAAGACAGCAATGATTGACGTACGCAACACACGGATTTTTCTCTCCGCCCGATTTTGAGCCTCTTTGATCTCAATGGGAATCAAATCAATCTTTTCCCGGCCATCGGACAATACCATCCCCAGTCCGGAAACCACCGAACTCCCCGTATCAAGAATTTCCTGCGGCCATTTCAATAAAGTACGCTTATTAACATCCAGGGCAAACTTATACTCGACATGAAGCCCTGATTCCTTGATCAATGCCTCGCACAACCCATTGTCATTCTCCAGCGAGGACAACACAAGGACGCGGGTCAGCGGATGCCTAAAGCTTTCTTTAACATAAGCTGATACTGTCAGTTCAACCTGATAAACCAACTCATCAAAATGACGCGCCTTGATATCAGAGGCTCCCCACAGCACGGACCTTAACGCGTAAATGTTTTTACGGTCACAGACGCATACTTCACTGGTAT
>JBAXBM010000238.1:0-3529 GCA_037141995.1 Candidatus Omnitrophota bacterium | reverse complement strand
CTATTCAAACTACAACCTTCTTGGAGCGGTTACTCTTGCAGGATCAATTGTTGCTGATAACACATCAACATCGGCGGTTACCATTGATGGAACCAATGCTTTGACATTGGGGAATATCACTGCCGGGACTTCAGGTTCACGCGGCGGCCTTGTGCTGGGCTCAGACGCTTGGTATAACTATTATTATGGTGGGTATCAGTATCAACAGATAAACGGAACGATTACCCAGACCAGTGGTACCAATATCATGGTTGGTCAGCTTTCTATCCAGCAGGATAGCACGGCTGGAGTTACTACGCTTACCAATCCTAATAACGAGATACAGTCTTTGGGTACCATTTACCGCGGTGGAGCTTTATCCGTGTATGACAATAATAGTGGTCTGAGTCTCCTTGGGCGAATTGACCAGGGAGCAACTGGTAGCGACATTCGTCTGCAAACGGTAGGCGCGTTAAACTTGGGCCAAAACGACCTCAGAGGCAACAATATTATTCTTGCTGCTGGGGCAGCAATTACAGTCACCAATAGCAATGGTAGTCGATATGCCAACTCCGGCAACCTCGTCTATATCTCCAACAACAATAACATAACTCTTACGGGTTACGACTACGCAAGTGGCAGCGTGTTGTATCGTAACGCGGCAACTGTTCAAGTTGGAGCTACTGAAGGGAATACCATTGAACTTGGTTCGCCAGCGACCGCAGCCACAATTGCAGGCATCCAGTTAGCCAATACTCCCACTCTGAACTTGGTAGGGGGAAACTTGAATTTTACTACAGCCCCACGGCGAGTTGCAGTGACCAGCACAGGGGATGATCACTTGGAGACATTTACGGTGACGGGTACGGATATACTTGGTCGTGCACAGAGCGAAATTATTACAGGCAGCAATGCAGGCACCTCTTCCGGCACAAACTATTTTGCGACAATATCGAGCGTGACGACGGCTGGTACGAAGTCGGCAGGAAATGTGACTGTTGGCACAGTTAAAGAGAACATTACCGGAAATGTGACATCCACCGGTTATGTCAATCAGACAACAGTCAAGGGGGTGGTGGATGGTAGCACAACATTGACCAATACCAATAACGCGTTTGCCAATCTTAACGATTTCACGGCTGGTGGTACGTTGGAGCTTTACAGTATGTCTAATCCATTGACCGTAAATGGTACCGTTGTCTCAAGTGGTGGTGATGTAAAAATCACAACGTACTATGGTTTATCTGTGAGTAGCGCAGGCAGCATAACAACTAATTATTCTGCCGGTGCGGTTAATTTGATGTTGAACCAATCTGCCTACGGTAGCTCTACTATCGCAGGTCCTCTTTCTGCTTATTCTGGTGGAATAACTATTACATCAGCAAGAGGCGCAATTACGACCACCGGCTTAGGGACTTTGACCGCAAACAGTACAGGAGGAGTCAACCTGACGGCAAATAATAGCTATATCCCTAGTTCCTATGGCTTTATTACCGTTGGAGCAGGTGTTACGGCTGGCAGTGCTGGCATCACTATCAGTTCTGGTGGCAGTTTCAGTAACTCAACTACTGGTATTCTTAACTCCGCTGGTGCTGTTGCCCTGAAGGCGGGTTTAAGTAATAGCGGAAACACTGGCTACGGTATTACTTTGGCCGGTAATGTCACTGCGGGTTCAAGCGGCGTTGCGCTTGCGTCTGGTGATACGATTATCCAGTCAGCAGGTATTCTTTCCTCGACTGGTGCTGTGTATGGACTTAATCAAAGCGGAAGTAATACGCCAACATACAGTTCTCCGTCTGCATGGGGTGCCATAACGCTTGGTGGTAACAATACCGTTGGCAGCCTTGGACCGTTTTATTTGTACAACACAGGATCGGCGGCCTTCAACTTTAACGATACAACTGCAGGTTTGATGCTGGCGGGCAAAATAGAAACGTCCCATGGCAATGTGACTATTGCCACTGCTGGCGCGGCACTGGATCTGGCAACTTACGGCGTTTATGCAGGAGAACTTACTACAGCAGGGGCTAATGTTGATCTGACAGGGCGAGGCATTATTCAATCAGGGGGAACGATAAGCGCTACTGGAGGAAGCGTCGCCACGCCGGGTACTCCTGCAAATGGCACTGACGGTGGCACCATCATGCTGACAGGGTACGATGGCACGGCATCAGGTACTATTTCACTCGCAGGAACACTTCAGACTCTTAAAACCAGCACCACAGCAATAACAATTCGTGGTACCAGCGACTTGGCCTTGCCATCCATTTCTGCGTCTAACGGTACTCTTATACTGGGAACTGCTACTGCAAACGTTGGTCCGATTACCGGGAATATTACACAGAGCAATTCAACCTCTCTTGACATAAAGTCACTTAATGTTACCTCAACCGGTTCGGCAGTGATTGCCAACAGCGGCAACAAGATAGGGACGCTTGGCACGATCTCTGTTGGTAATAACTCTGGCGATATGCAGTATGATCTGGATATTAATGACTCAACCAATGGTTTGATACTGAGTGCCGATGTGGTCAGTGGCGGAGGGATTCGTATCCGCACTACAGACGCCACTGGTAGTGGTATTCTGGCATTGGAGGGCTACAATGTGTACGGAAAGAGTGATATTTTCCTTGGTGGTAAAGCGGTTACGCAATTTTCTGCCTCAACCATCAATGCAGATTATAACAATGGTGGTGCAACGGGCGGTAGTATTCGTATTGACGGTGGTGGAAGTACGAACAATATCACTCTGAATGGTACGGTAACTACTGATAATAGTAGTAGTACAGCAATTCAGATTGTAAATGCCACAGATGCGGTGTTGAACGTCGTTTCGGCAACGGCTGGCACTGTGGCGCTGGGTATTCCTGCCCTTACCGATGGTGTTGGTACGCTAGCAAAACCAATAACAGGTAATGTCAGCCAGGTAGCAACTACTGGCACAATCTATGCAGCAACACTTGCCGGCAATGCTGGTAGTGTTGCGATTACCAAAAGTAATATTGATAACCTTGGAGTCTTTACAACGACAGGTACATTGACGCTTAAAGATCAGGGTGGCACGGGTACAGCCGGTTTGAAGTTCACCGGTGATGTGACTGTTGGTGGCACTACGGATATTGAGACAACCGATGGTATTCTGGATTTGTACCAGTACGATCTTAATGCTACAGGTCAAGCGATTACGCTAAAAGGTGTTGGTGTTTCACAGGTTGCTACTACTTCACAGATCAACGCAACTACTGCCGATATTTATGGCAGTACCGGTAATATTGATCTGTTTAGTACTCTCAATGACTTTTTTGGGCAAGTAACGGTAAGATCATCCGCTGGTGCAGGCTCATACGCTAAGGTACGGGATGCAAATCAGCTTAACATGAATAAGCTGAATGATAAAATTGCAGTTACTACATCAATTACTTTATGGGCAGGGTTGGATCTTGTTCTTACACCTGAATCTATTACTACGACTACGGGTAATATTGAGTTTAAATCGAGCCATGGCGATTTAACAACTCCTGGTGATATTCAAACGGGTGCTGGTACTGTT
>JBAXBM010000237.1:0-3543 GCA_037141995.1 Candidatus Omnitrophota bacterium | reverse complement strand
TATGCCAACGCCTCCTCCTCTGTCAGTCCGTAAGCCTTCAATAAATTGGCCCATTCTACGGCATTGCCTAGCCCTTTGCCTTTGCCCGCCGGCCAACTTTTGAAATCGCAGACAGCGGCATCGGCATAAATACACGCAACTTTGTCTGGATTTGCAATGCCCCAATTATATATCATCAGTCCTCCGCGGCTTATGCCTTCCAGCACAGGCTTCTTTGCAAAACCCTGTTCTTCGGTTAGATACTTGTACAATGCATTCCAGTGGGAAACTGCTTTTGGACTGCCAAACAATCCACCGACATCCATGTAAACAAGATGGTAGCCTTTTGACAAAAGGGCAATCTCTATTTCAGGCCGAAGATCGAAAAATTCCGCACGCCAAATCCAAGGTTTGCCGGATGCGATTTTTTTCGGTGCTATGACCGTGCACTTTCTTCCGTCATAATCAAATTTGTAACAGTCGTATCCGCGCCAGACTGTCTTGTCGCCGGAAAAACCCACAACAGGACGCGTATTAACCACCAAGGCCCGCAGCTCATAATCCCACCCAAAATTTGGACTATTTGGAATGGTTCCTCCCGATTCCAGCGCCCCAACCTGAATCCCACATTCTGCCGCCTTCCACTTTCCATCTTTAAAAACCATCACACCGGTATCTTTATTGATCGCCATGCTGCAACCCTCTTGCGGCCATTCATGTGTGAAAGCTATTTTCAGAAAAGGCTTGGTAAGTTTCAAGTTTTCAATGACAATCTTGTTCGCCTCAATTACGCACGTAAAACTATCGTCGGCATAGCGTTTATATGAAACATCGTCATCGCTCTCCAATAAAATCAGGGATTCGCGGGTGATACGCGGCGCTTTATCCGCATAACTGTTGATACGCACCTTCGTGACCATGGACGCATCGTCACTTAAAGCCAGGCATTCCACAAACCCCGGCGAGAGAATGAAAAGCAACCCAATTAACACAGTCCTGATTCTCAACATGTGGTTTACCATCCATTTCATTTGACGTGCCTTTCCAAAAACTCTGCTTTCCATTTTACTCTCCTTTATTTTTTGTTATTTCTTGAAAGCGCATCTTTATTTGTTTTTTCATGTTATGCGTTTCCTTATTTCAACCGCAGCACCACCCGGAAGCCGAAATCGTTTGCCGCCATTACGGGTGACGCATTAAAACGCTCAAAGGAACTTACGGCGTAACAGAGGGTACTGCTCCAGGAACCGCCGCGCAAATCCTTGGTCATTGTCCCTTCTATTACCGGAAAAGGATGGGTATTCAAACCTTTGAAACCAGATTTGTCCGCTACGTATGCCGAACCGTCTGCGGGCGGCGCCAAATCCCGGGGTAATTCATCATCCAAACACCATTCCCATACATTGCCGTGCATATCATACAACCCCCAGCTGTTAGGCATAAGCTGACCGACCGGCTGAGTGGAGAACTTGGAATTCCATTGCGTCCAGGCATACTTGTCCAGGTCTTTTTTGTCATCGCCGAAATTGAACAGTCCCTTCGTTCCGGCACGGCAGGCATACTCCCACTCTGATTCCGACGGAAGATCCAAGTCCCCGGCCCACCCGCAGAACGCCTTGGCGTTCTTCCAGCTTACCCATACTATGGGATAGTTGTCTCCGGACGGCATAATGGAAACCGGCGGAACGCGCAGATGGCGGAGATACAGGTCATAACCCGGATCGCAGTCCACCGTCCCGTCGTAACCGCTGGATGAAACAAACTGCTTATACTGCTTATTGGTTACCGTAGTTGCACCCATGTAAAACGGCTTTGCGAGGGTTACCGTAACTGTCTTGCGAGTTCCCTTTGTCCATCCGGCGGTATCCATGTTAAACGAACCTGAAGGGATAAGCACAAGCTCAATACCTGTTTTCTCGTGTATCACCCGGTCAGCATAGCACCCGTCCCCGGCTTTCGCGCCGGGCACCGCCTTGCAACCGAGAGGCACATTCATTTCCTGGGCGATTAGCGGTGTTGCCAGCGCGAACATGCAGAATATGATCCCCATCATTAGCCCATTAAAAGATAAATATTGTGTTTTCAACGCAAGATTTTTGAATTTGTTTCGGATTTCGATATTCGAGTTTCGAATTTTGTGCCGTCTATGCCGGGTTGGATTCATGGTCTTCATCGTATCACCTCCAGTTTTAAGGCCAGGATTCCCCGGCCTTCCATTTTCACACTGCGGTTCAGTTTACCGCCGTTTATCTCCTGGGCTGCCTGCAATCCGCCTTCTTCCATCCACTGGGACAACCTTAGTTTATCACCGGCTCCCCAGCCGGCAGCTTCTCCTAAATCCATTGTCCAGGTGAACTCCTGTGGTTCTCCGCTGTAGTTAAGGAAAAATATGCCAACCGTCCCATCAGCCGCCTGCCAGGCGCTCCCTTCCACTGCCGGAACCGTATACACAGGCTGTCCTGAATTACGTCCCGGTCCGTCATGCGTAACAACCGGCATGGCGGTGGTTATCCGGGGCATCCTGAGCATGCGTCCGTAGCCCAGATACGGAAGCCCGAACTCCCGGTGGCAGCGAAGCAGTCTAAGGTAATACTTGGCTTCTGTCCGATAAAAATCCGTAGGTGGGACAGCATATGCGCCTTCCACATTATGCCAGCCATTCTGGTTGCCCATCAGCCACCACCTGCCCTGAACGCATGGACTGGAATTATTAACACTTCCGCCGAATATCATCCCGTAATCGTGGTATACCGCCTGATACAAGGGGGCTTTGGCTTGCACCTCAGAAAGAACCAACTGCGTATCAAGCAGGTCTATTACCCATTCAACATTAGCTTCAGCCGTCAGCATGCCATCCGGATTGAGAGCCTTGATTTCCCTGCGGAGCCTGCCGTAAATGTCTCGTACCGATTTTGTCCAGTGGTTGCCGCCGGCTATGGGATGCCCGTGGTCAGTTTTGAAGCAGTCACCGGTATGGTTGGTAAGAAAATCAATGTACCATCCGTCAATACCGTATTTGGCAACCCCGTGACTACACACCTCCGCCAGTTTATCCTGCCAGAGTTTCTCGCAAGGGGACATGCCTGCAAGCCACACGCCACCGCCGTAGGTGTCAGTCCGCCCGCGCTTTTTCTGATCTTCTGAAAGCTTTTGGTAACTTTCGGTAGTTTCGTCCCAACACGACCCGTTGATATAGGTGACTACACGGATTCCTTTTTTGTGGAATTCATCAACTGTATTTTTGAACCCCTCAGATCCGATTTTAGGCGGAAAGACCTCAGGATAGATTTTATCCCCCAAATTATGATAATACCCGTAAGCATGGAATATCCCACCGGAACCTAAAAACTCGTGTTTCTCCATCTCATGATTAATTCCAGTTACACCTCCCATGTTGCCCACAGTCCAATAGGTGGCATTCTTAAGCCAGTTTGGAACATCACTCCTGGCGTGGATAGGCCCTTTGGCAGCCCAGGGCGCGGTTATTGCCCATTTGCGGTACAACTGGGTTGCATCATACCAGTCCCCGCTGAACGGACCGATAACCACATCACCGGGAGAGGT
>JBAXBM010000236.1:0-3549 GCA_037141995.1 Candidatus Omnitrophota bacterium | reverse complement strand
GTATGATGCTATCAGACAGGCTGATGGGGGAGGCTTCCAGGCTCGCCTGGTCAATTAATGCCGCCGTATCCGCCTGCTTGATATACTGGGCATTGGTCCAGCGGAGCTTTTCCATGTCGAATTGCGCGGCGGTCTTGTTGACTTTTTTGATCGAGAATTTCGTGCACGCGCTTTTGAGGTCAATGATCTCCTGATTACCCGGCGACCATCCCAGCAACATCAGATAATTCACAAGCCCTGCCGGCAAAAAACCTTCTCTCCGGTAATCACTGACAGCCACCGCGCCGAAACGCTTGGAAAGGCGCGCCCCGTCAGCCCCCATAATAAGCGGTAAATGCCCGAATTTGGGTGCTTTAAACCCCAGTGCCTCATAAATCAAAATCTGTTTGGGCGTATTGGATATGTGGTCTTCACCGCGGATGACATGGGTGATCCCCATGAGCGCGTCATCAATCACACAGCTGAAGCTGTACGCCGGAGACCCGTCAGATTTCATCAGCACCTGGTCCTTGATGTCATCGGTGTTAAAGGAAATAAACCCGCGGATAAGGTCATCAAATTTAATCTCCCGGCCTTTATCCACCTTAAGAAGTACGGCCGTCCCGTCACGGTAGGCGTGCCCGCTACCCATCAGTTTTTCAGCATGTTCCTTATAAACAGGAAACCGGTCACTCTGCTTGTAAAATTCATCCCATGTCAGGCCGAGCCAGGTCATGCTGTTTAAAATCTCAGCTTCGTACTCCGGCTTGGAACGCTCAAGGTCTGTATCCTCGACGCGCAGCACAAACTGCCCGCCCTGGGCTTTGGCGTACATCCAGTTAAACAGCGCGGTGCGCGCGCCGCCGATATGCAAATTTCCCGTCGGACTCGGAGCAAAACGAACTTTAACCATAGGGCCCTCTCTTTACCGCATGGGCGTTTGCCGCCCGAACCTTACCAAATGCTCAACCGTACGGGCCACGCGCGCACGGGCCGCCTCACCCAGATTCAGGAACTCAAGCCCGACATCATAAAACGACGGCTTTTGGGCCTCTACGGCTTTCCGCCGGACAACCCACACGACTTTCGCGTCGGTGGTAATAAGGTCCCCGCCGTCCATCAAATCCACCTCAACTTTGACCTGCAAAAAAAGATCCAGGGATTTTTTAATAATTACAGAACTTCCGCCGGTACTGATATTTTCCGTATGCGTCAGGATGGCCTCATCTCCCTGCCCCTCGCGCAGGATTTTGATCAGGCACGGAAAATTAGCACGCGGAAACTGCCGACGATTTAAGCCTTCCCAGGTCATACCCACCTCCTCTGTTCAATCTTTCTGAACACGCACAATTGAGCGCGCGCGGCCAGTCGTTTCATCCACATCCATCAGCGCCCCGCACAGCGTCGCCTTGCCGCCCGCCACTTCAAACTTGTTTGGCAATCCGGTCAAATAGCGCGCCATAATCCGTTCCTTGCTCTGGCCGATCACCGAATCATAGGGGCCCGTCATGCCGGCATCGGTGATATAAGCCGTCCCGCCCGGCAATATTTTTTCATCTGCCGTCTGAATATGCGTATGCGTCCCCAGCACCGCGCTGACCCGTCCATCGGCATACCAGCCCATGGCCACTTTCTCGCTCGTCGCTTCCGCATGCATATCAACCAGAACAACCTTAGCATCTGTCAAATCCCCCAACAGCGCGTCAAGTGTCCGGAAAGGACAGTTCACCAAGTATTTCATGAACGTGCGCCCCATGAGCGTAATCACAGCCACCCGGATGCCGTTGATATCAACCACACACATCCCGCGGCCCGGCGCTTCCACGGCAAAATTGGCGGGACGCACCACATGGGGCGCGCTGTTCAAATACGGATAAACTTCTCGCTTGTCCCACACATGATCACCCAGGGTGATCACATCACAGCCAAAAGAAAACAACTCCCGCGCGACCATTTCCGTAATGCCGGAACCCCCGGCCGCATTTTCAGCATTGGCGATCACCATATCCGCCTCGCCATTCCTGCGCATCGCCGGAACATGCCGGGCAAAAACTTCCCGCCCGGGATTCCCGACAATATCACCCAGAAAGAGTATTTTCATTATTTCGCGTACTCCATGGCCCGTGTCTCGCGGACAACCAGAATCTTGATCTGTCCGGGATACTCCATTTCAGCTTCAATCTTTTTCTTGATATCCCGTGAAAGGACAACCGCCTCATCATCATTCATTTTCGCAGGATCAACCATAACACGGATCTCGCGGCCCGCCTGCAGGGCAAACGCCTTCTCAATGCCCTTGAATGAATAGGCAATCTTTTCAAGACCTTCCAGCCGTTTGATATATGTTTCAAGCGACTCGGCCCTTGCGCCAGGGCGTGACGCACTCACCGTGTCGGCAACACACACCAAGACACCGAACACGGATGCCACCTCAACCTCATTATGATGCGACTCCACGGCCCGCGCCACGAGTTCAACCTCGCCGAATTTCCTCGCCAGGCGCGCCCCGACGACCGCGTGCGTCCCCTCTTCAGCTTCTGTCGATACAACCTTGCCGATATCATGCAGAAGCCCTGAACGCTTGGCCTGCTGGGGATCAATCCCCAGCTGATACGCCATAACACCCATCAGCCGCGCCACTTCCTTCGTATGCTGAAGGGCATTCTGGCCAAAGCTGGTGCGGTACTTGAGGCGGCCGATCAACTTGACCAGCTCCGGGTGCATATTATGAATGCCGAGTTCAAACACGGCAAGCTCGCCTTCTTCCTTGATCTTCTGATCAAGTGTCTTCTTGGCCTTCTCAACCACTTCTTCAATACGGCCCGGATGAATGCGTCCGTCAGAAATAAGCTGCTCCAGCGCGATGCGCGCAATCTCGCGGCGCACCATGTCAAAACCGGAAATTGTTACCGCCTCGGGCGTATCGTCAATGATGATATCAACCCCTGTGGCCTGTTCCAGGGCACGGATATTCCGCCCCTCACGGCCGATGATGCGGCCTTTCATTTCATCCGACGGCAGCTGCACCACGCTGATCGTGGTCTCCGCCGCGTGATCTGACGCGCAACGCTGCATGGCAATCGAAATAAGTTCACGGGCCTTCTTGTCCGCGCTCTCTTTGATCTCCTCATCCATCTGGCGGATCCGCACCGCCTTCTCATGCGCCAGCTCTTCATCCACGCGCGCCAGCAGCATATTCTTGGCTTCATCACGGCTTAAATTTGAAATGCGGAAAAGCGTCTCTTTTTCCTGCTGGATCAGCTTGGCCAATTCCTCTGCCTTCTGCGTGTTTTCTGTTTCTTTCTGCTTGAGCGTATCAAGGCGGGTCGTCTGATCTTTTTCTTTTTTATCCAGAAGGTCCAGGCGCTTCTCGACATTTTCTTCTTTCTGGAGAAGGCGGCGTTCTGTGGTGGAAAGTTCCTCACGGCGCTGCTTGGTTTCCTGCTCAAATTCCTGACGCAGCTTTAACATCGTATCTTTGGCATGAAGCTCAGATTCTTTTTTATACGTTTCCGCTTCGCGGCGCGCCATATCGCGGATCGTTGACGCTTCCTGCTCAACCTTGGCAAA
>JBAXBM010000235.1:0-3551 GCA_037141995.1 Candidatus Omnitrophota bacterium | reverse complement strand
ATAAAGTTGGCTGAGCAAGCCCAAGAGGAATTTAAAAAAGGTAATTTGGAGGCTATGTTGGAAAAGAAAGATCGCCAGGCCAGGGGTCATGGAGATTTTTTTGATCAATTGATTGCCTCGGGTAAGTTGATCGAAATCTATGATCAAGGAATTGAGGTTATTTCTGTCAGGAATATTGATAACATTGGTGCTAGATTTGACAGATATTTTCTTAGAACTCTTGGTTTTTTTCTTGAACACAAGTTAGATTTCCAAGGAGAGGTTACTCCACGTGCACCTGGACAGAGAGGTGGAAACTTAATCATCCGAACAGATACGGATAATAGGGTTTTTTTGGAGGACCCAATATTACGGGCTACGGTGGATTTAAATGGTACGCCTATTGTTTCGCCAAGTGATTCGTATTGGTTAAATAGTGCTGTTGGTTTGTTTACAAAACATTATGTTATCAGCCTCTATAAGGAATCAAATCAAACAGATGATCAGTTTATTGAAAATTTGAGGCGCGCATCGCCAGAACAACGTGTTACCATTGCGGCGAAAGGGCGTGATCGCTCCCCTGTTATGTTTGATGCCAAGCCCGGAAAGGGTACTGTTGCGTTAACAACAAAGCCGGCGGGGGAGAGTAATCTGTGGATGTCTACGACGGCTGCGCCTGATGATGTGAAAATCGGTGCTATTGGTGTTCGAGGGGTTCGAAATCTTCCGTTGGAGAAGTTGTCTGATATGAGTATTGCTGAATTAAAAGAGGTGCTGGCACCTGTACGTTTTGTGTCTGCCAAGCAATGGGTTATGTCACCTGAAAAACGTGCGGCGGCGTTAGTTGAGTTTAAAAAGCAAATTGGTCCTGAAGTGTCAGATGAAAAGTTAGATGTTATGTTAAATTATATTCTTGAAACATATGAAGGCAATAAGCCTTTAGTGGATGTATTGTTTGAGCTTGTGTTTAAGGGTGAACGTTTTGTAAAAAAAGAAATGTTTGATGCTTCTGAAGGGAATAAAGTAAAAAAAGTTGATTCCTCCACCGGTGGTATCGACTTCGACCCCGCCCAGCTGAACCTCAAAATCGAGCGCACAGGCGCAGGCATGAAGGTCACGGTGGATCCGGCGGAGCTTCAGCGGATCAAGTCCGATGGCGTGAGCGGGTTTCGGCCGGTGATCTTAAACATCACCCCGGTCAAAAGCCTGTTGCCGTCGTAAGCATTCACAAAGGTCATTTTCCAAAAGCCCGTCTTGCGACGGGCTTTTATTTTATCCTTGCGCGATGGCTATATTATGTTGCACTTGTAACAGTAAAGTTACAAAGGAGGGGTGTATGCGTTTTGATGTTTCTGTTGCCGGCATGATCACGTCTCCGGTCAGGATGAAAGTGGCCAGGTTCTTTTTGCTGAATGAGGCGCTGATGAGTGAGCGGGAGATTGCGTCTGTATTGGGCATTTCGCATATGAGTGTCAACAGGGCGGTGGGGGAATTGGCGGCGATGAATTTTATTGTTTGCCGGACGATCGGCAAGGCGCATGTGTGGACGGTGAGTCGCAAGAGTTATGCGTGCCGGTGTTTTAGCGCGGTGATAGAGGCGGTCAATGCTCAGCCGACGCCGTTGGCGGTATTGAAGGAGTGGGTGTCGACATGCCTTCCTGCGGCTGGCGTCTTGAAGGCGGTACTTTTTGGTTCTGTGGCCAAAGGCACGGCGCATGCTGACAGCGATATTGATCTTTTCGTTGTTGTCGGGGCAGAGAAAATGCTTATGGACGCTGATCGGCTGGCTGAATTTGTGCGGAAACGGATTAGTGCGTGATGAATGCCTGTGTTGTGACAGGCAACGCGCATTACCTGGTGACCGGCAACTTCAAGCATTTCAGCGGCCTCAATATCAGGGGCTTTCACAGTCTATCTCCGCTGGCGGAGGCTTATGCGTATTCGGCTAAAGAAGATGAGGCGGTAGCGGCAGATTGGGCGGGAACCTTAAAGGACGGCGTATGGGTGGCATGATGTCGGTTCAGCGGGGCGATATCTGGCGGGTGACGGTTTTGCCGATCACCGATCGTGGTGAGCGGGTGTATCCTTTTAAGACGGAAGTTCCTGCGAAGGTGGTCGGTCTTGGCAAACTTTCCAAGATCAAGTGCGGCCAGATCCGTGCGGTGGATAAAGATCGATTGGTTCGCTTTATGGGTGTTTTGCCTGATCCTGTGATATATGCCGCCGAGCGTGCGTTGCTCCTGCATCTTGGGTTTGAGGGTGATAACAGCGCGGGATTGAGGTGGTCTCCGGTTTCTCTACTATTTTTTATAAAATCTAATAGGCTTCAATCATTTTTGTAGTATATTGTTGTTAATGGAGGTCGGGATGTTTTTTAAAATCATTGTTGAACCGGATGAAGATGGAATTTTTATTGCCGGGTGTCCGGTATTGCCCGGGTGTATTTCCCAGGGCAAGACCCGCGCTGAAGCGCTGGCAAATATTCAAGATGCCATTGCGGCGCATTGGGAGAGTTTAAAGAAACACAATGAACAGACGCCGGTGTCTGTTCAGGAGGAAATGGTGGAGGTCAATGTCTAAGTTCCCGGTTGTGACGTCGCAGAAACTTGTTCAAATATTGATTCGCCTGGGGTATCGGCAGGATCATGCGTCATCCGGCCATATTGTTTTACGCCACGAGCTCCCGCCTTACCGCCGTATTACGGTGCCGGATCAGCCAGAGATCGCCAAGGGGGTTTTGACGGCGGTTGGATTCGGCCCGGAAGATTTTATCGCGCTAGCCTGATTTCTACATCCCTATCGTATGCGAATTTTATTGTTGTTTTTTTCTTTGATTTTTTTGCCTGCCTTGTCGGGGTGCGACCGCATTTATGGGGTTTTACATCCGCCGGCAGCTGAAGAGCGCCGGATTCTGGGTGTTGTTGTGTTTAATGAATATAATGCTAAAGTAGAAGAGCTGCAGAAACACCTGAAACTCCTGGGTTACAGGATCAGCCGTCCTGATGGGAAATTTGGCCAGGGGAGCCGTGATGCGGTGGCGCAGTTCCAAGAGGATGACGGGTTGAAGGTGACGCGCCTGGTTGACAAGGCAACGTGGGAGCGGTTACAGTATTATGTCCAGAGCCCGCTGGTGAAAAAAGGTGAGCTGAACGGGTTGATGATCCAGAAGATTCTTCTTAAGGCCGGATATGATCCGGGGGCCCTGGATGGGCGGCTTGGCCCGCAGGCCCAGAAGGCATTGAAGCAGTTTCAGAAAGCGCATGATTTGGATGCGGACGGATTTATCGGCCTGGAAACGTTTCAGGCTTTGTTAGATCAGGGTGTGAAAAATTGATCGCAGGGGCGGATCCATCTGTCCGCCCTAAAGGCTATTGTTTGTTTATAATCGGGGATATTTATGACTAAAGAAAAGAAGCACCTTTCCTGCGAAGATGAATTGAATGTCCTGCGCCGGGTGGTTGACATCACCACATCCGAGCTTGAACTTGACGGTATTTTGCACGAAATTGTCCGTACGGTCGCGGCCATGGCCGGAGCGGATTCTGTATTTGTTTATTTGTTCGACAGTGACA
>JBAXBM010000234.1:0-3570 GCA_037141995.1 Candidatus Omnitrophota bacterium | reverse complement strand
ATCCCCAGTCCGAGATTCAACACCACGATCAACTGCCCTATGGCAGCGCCAGCGAACTGATTAACAAAAGAGCCAAAACCATAAACAGCTTTCTGAAGAAAAGGGATACGGTCTTTCTTGGCTGTTATATGGTGGGTTGAATGCTCCATGCCTTGTCCCATTAATTACCTCCAATTGGTTGGATGATGATAAAAGCGACTGCCAGATTTGGCTGAACTCATTCTTTACCTGCCGAAACTATAGCACGCGGCTGACGCGCCCCCGCCCTGGCATAATCAAGAAGCCTGGCAAGCAGGCCCTTCATATCCTTACGCGACACGATCATATCAAGAAGCCCGTGCGCCAGCATAAATTCTGATGTCTGAAACCCTTTGGGAAGCTTTTGACGTACCGTCGACTCAACAACGCGCGGGCCGGCAAAACCCAAAAGCGCTTTCGGCTCGGCGATAATAATGTCCCCCACGCCCGCGAAAGACGCCATGATACCGCCCATGGTCGGATTGGTCAGCACGGAAATATACGCCAGCCCGGCTTTACCGTGACGTGACAATGCCGCACAGGTTTTGGCCATCTGCATGAGCGAAATACAGCCTTCATACATGCGCGCCCCGCCGCCGGAACCTGAAACAATGATGACCGCCAATTTATGCGCGGTGGCATATTCCACCGCCCGCGTCACCTTTTCTCCCACGACCGATCCCATGGATCCCATGATAAACTGTGAATCGGTAACCGCGATAACCACAGGACGCCCTTCAATCTTGCCGTTGCCGGTAATTGCCGCGTCTTTTAAACCCGTCAACTTTTGATCACTCGCCAGCTTTTCCTTGTACGTCTTAACACCTCTGAATTCGAGCGGATCCATCGAAAGCATATCAGGATCCATTTCAACAAAAGTTCCTTCATCAACCAGCATCTCAATGCGCTGGCGCGCGGTCAGCGTCATATGATAACCGCACTTGGGACAAAGGCTCTGATTATTATCAACTTCTTTGGTATAAGACGGCTGATCACAGTCAGGGCATTTGAGCCAGACACCGTCAGGAATAGCCTTCTTCCTGGAAACGCGCACGAAGGTATTATTTTTTTTACCGAAAAGGCTCATGACATTCTCCACGCCCGCCGGGCTGACCTGATAAACACGGGAAAAATCAGTTATAGTTTATACAGTGCAAGCCCTGAAAGCGCTTTAGGATAAAAATACGTGGTTTTAGGCGGCATTTTCTCGCCATTTAAAGCAATGACACGCAACTGATCAATCCGCACCGGATTAAGGATAAACGCCGCCTCCGCCTGCTTGTTGTCAACTGCCGTAAAACAGGCATCCATATCCTTGTTGCAATATGTAATATCTTCAGATTTAATGTCCAGCTTGTCAAAAACAAAAGCCTTCAGGATCAGGGAATCCAAAGAGCGGTAATCATCCGAACCTTCCTTGATAAATTCATTAATCTGACTTTTATTCTTCAGCCGTAAAAGCTGTATCCCCTTGCGCGTATAGAGTCCAAAGGTGTGCTCATTGCGGCCCGCCTTGGCCAGCATCACCGCCAGGTCACCCTTCTTTTTAACAGTATCAATACGAAAAAGATTCTCAAGGAACGTGATATCCTGAGGAAATGTCTTAATGATGCGATGAATGGGGAATATCTGGAGATCTTTAGAATCAACATTTGTAAAATACGTCATGACATAATTCCAGGGCTCATCCCCCGTGGCGTCAGGCGTCTTTTCCAGCATCATCTCGCGGTAACGCCGGGATACTTCATAACGATGATGGCCGTCAGCAATAAACAGGTTCTGATTTTCAAAAACATCGGCCACCTGTTCAATCAGGTCCGGATCATCCAAACGCCAGACCATATTACGCGTGCCGTCATCCTCCACAACATCCACAAACGGCTGGGTCACAGCCACTTTACGCTGAAAAATGCCCTCGACCTTTTTCTGCCTGTCAGAAAAACAAACAAAAATCGGGCTGCAGGCCGCTTTCAGCGCTGTCCACAATTTAAACCGGTCTTCTTTGGCGCCGGCATGTGTTTTTTCGTGAGGATGGATGCGCGTCTTTTCATTATCGATCTTCATGACTGCCAGGAAACCCATACGGCTGTGGCGCTGTCCCAGAATCTTGTATTCCTGACGGGTATAATAAATACAGGGTTTTTCATCCTGGACAAGAACACCGGCTTTAAGCCACTTCTCAAAAGTTTCGGCCGCTTTGCTATAGCGGGAATCATCATCCCCATGCCTGGCATCCGCCTTGGCGAGCATCACATGAATAAAATTATACGGGCTGCGCTTTTTAAGCACAGATTCCTGTTCAGGAGAAATCACATCATACGGCGGGCACACAATTTTCGTCATGTCGCCGGCTTTATCTGGATTATAAACAATACCGTTAAAAGGTTTTATCACTGACATCCGCCACAATCCCTTCCTTGATTAAATATTATGACCTGCAAACGTTCATTTAGTATACAAAGAAAATCTGATTTGACAAGAAAAGGTTAATGAAGGTTAAAGAAGCTCCATTTTAACAAAATCACACCCTGAAAACTCTTCTGGGATGCAATCCTGATCCACGCGCCCAGCCACGGAAGGTCAATCAGGATTTCAAGCCCATTAAGGAAGGCATGTTCGAAATAGGGGTAATATTGATAATTTCCGGCCTGACACCTGAGAAATCACCGGAACGAAACTGCGCGAGCATGGCCGGGTCAAATGCCATAACCACTTTTCCGCCTTTTTCCGACAGTATCATTTTAGCCGCATTCAGGTCAATACCGCCATCGATCTGTTTATGCGACGCATCCCAATTATTATAATCCGCATACGGATCATTCTTTCGATATTCCTTTTCCCATGCCTGCATTTGGGCTTCTATTTCCTGATCATACCCCGCAACAACCTCTGTCAAAACACGCTGACGCAGAGTTTCCAGCGTATCCGCAGGAGCCTCTTTAAAAGAACCATTTAATCTGTTATATACTTTACTCACAAAAGCCTGCGCACCAGGAATCGCTATAAGAACATTTCCTAGTTTGCCCGCAAAGTTTATAGTAAATACTCCTTTTTCAAGCACACCTTGTTCATTAACACTTATTTCTTTTTTTCTCTCAAGCAAAAACCACTGTGTATTTCTTTTATTATGAAGAAACGTCCCTGCCCGGGTTGTCAAACTGGGGGCATCAGCCAAAGGATCATTGACCGCAAGCATCCCTTTCATTACCGGCAATCTGGGATCGCTGGGATTTTGTTTCAAGATTAACAAATATTTTTCATACATCATAATTCGCCAATTCCCAGGCAGTGTCTCTTTATAAGCTGCAAGTTCAACTCTTAATTGGGCATGAAGAGCTAATGCCTTCGTTGAATCTAGCGCGTCATAACCGCGCTCTAAAATATAGCGCTTGGCCGCCACCATCTTCGCGGTTCTCTCCATGACATAATCTAATCCCTTCTCAACATCCCATGCCTCCGCCGCATCTGTAATTGTAAAGGTTTCAATCTTCGCCGTCGGATTTATTGTTTTAACCCAGGCTTCCATTTTCTCTGCTGCCAAAGCAACCGCTG
>JBAXBM010000233.1:0-3575 GCA_037141995.1 Candidatus Omnitrophota bacterium | reverse complement strand
ATCCCCGGCTGGGAACAATTGACAAAAACAGTATCCGGTTCCCACCGGCGCAATGCCGCCAGAATGAATAAACCCCCTTATTAAGCTCCGTCGCGTTGGCATCACAATTGCCGAGGTAAACAACCACCGCGGAGGGAGAATGCCGCACCAGCGCTTCGCGGAAAAAAAACGCCGCAGCATCCGCTGACGTAATCCCCGGCTGGGAACAATTGACAAAAACAGTATCCGGTTCCCACCGGCGCAATGACGCCAAATGAAACGGATATGCCTCGCCTTCGAGGCCAACCGTCATGCTCGTTGAATCCCCGAGAAAAATAACCGTGCGCGACGGCCGTCTGCCACTCCCTGTCTTCATGAACACTCCCCGGAAATATTAAAACAATGGGTACACATCATCACCCGATGAACTCTGACTCGTCGCCTCATTATCGCCGACGCCCGCCGCACGCCTCTGCTCCATCAGCAAGAATGGATAAAACAATATCCCGCGGCAAAGATAAGACAACTTCTCTCCTGAT
This sequence comes from Candidatus Omnitrophota bacterium, assembly GCA_037141995.1. Lineage (GTDB taxonomy): Bacteria > Omnitrophota > Gorgyraeia > Zapsychrales > Fredricksoniimonadaceae > Fredricksoniimonas. The sequence goes on along the minus strand of JBAXBM010000233.1, from coordinate 3,057 downwards.
GTTTTCTTGTGCCACGCCAGATGAAAGATATCTTTCCAAAGACCGCTGGTCATGCCGCCCTCCTCATCACACCGCGTTCAACCAAAGATCCCTGCAGGATATCCGCCAACAAAACGTGCCCCCTGTCATTGGCGTGCCCGTCAGGTTTTATAACAGGATCCGCCGGAGAATGAGCCTTGACCATAGGCGGTGCGGCATCAATATAATCAATCCGCAATTTTTCCAATAAAGCCTTAAACCGCTTGGCCGGAAGCTCATAATCCACAAGGCTCGAACCGCTGACAAAACCAAACTGCTGGGTATAAGGGATAATCATAAAAAGCAAACGGCATTTCTTCTGGGCGCAATGATCTTGAATAACCCCGAGTATTTTCTCGATCAGGAGATACATATAATCATAATAGGTTGTTTTCCATGCCAGGAAAATAGGGTCCGCCAACGGGTCATAATGGGCCTTGATATCAACGCCCCCCTTGAATTCCATGAGTTCTTTCTTATAGAGACGATACCCTTCCTCTATCTTCCGGTATGCCTTATAACGAGCCAGCGGCGGCACCTTGCGCAACTGAAGGCAGCCCTTATTGTCAATAAAAAAAGCAGGCTTGATATACCCATAAACACAAGGATTAAGCACCCGATGCAGCGCCCAAGGGAACTGCTCAATGACAAACATTGACGGCGAATACCGGCCGCTCCGCTCAAGGATAGACAGGCATACCTGGTCAAGGCCGAAACTGCCGTTGCCAAGATTAATAAAACGGCAATCCTTAACCCTCCGGTTCAATACATCCGTATAGCGCCGATCCTGTTCAATATAAGCGCCCCAGGTTATCGAGCCGCCGTAGCACAGGATATTCTTTACGCCAGGCATGGCCTCAAACGGCTCATCCCGATCACCGTAGGCGTTAAGACGAACCTTAACCTTTGGCCCTGAGGGCCCTTCAAAAGCCACATCACCTTCAATGTCCGGCCTGCCGCCGAATCCGGTTAAAGGATCAAACTGATAAACAGCCGTATCTGTCTTGCACTCAATGCGCTTAACCATCCGGAACCTCCACTCCCTTCTCCCTGCCGGCTTAACGCTAGCGGGAAACCCAATAACTCTTGCGTTCACGGTCAATACGAATCAGCCTGCGCCGCTTCATGCAACGTCCAACAAATGCCAGCGGGACAATAATAACAAAAAAGCCGGCTGCGCACACCAGCCTTAAGACAAAAAAATACCCTGTACTAAGAAAATTCTTCATGCCCTGTCCTTTGTTCCCTTTTTCAATCCAGCTGAAAATTAGTCCGCCAATCCGTAACTTCCCGAAACGGCGGCTGATCAGCCTTGAGTAAAATCGAATTTCCCAACACAAGGACATCCATTTCTGTCCTCATAAAACAGGTATACGCCTGTTCTGGCGATTCCACCAAAGGTTCGCCGCGCACATTAAAAGACGTATTCACAATAACAGGACATCCCGTCTTTTTAAAAAAGCTCTGTATTAACTGATAATAAACAGGCAGGGAATATTCATCCACCGTCTGAACCCGTGCGGATGAATCAACATGCGTGACAGCAGGTATTTCAGACCGCACAAGCTTCAATTTCTCAAGCCCTTTAACCTGCTCATCACCCGCCGCCAACGCCCTGCGCCTGCCTTTGGCTATATCCGTAACAAGGAGCATATAGGGGCTTTCCCCCTCCATCTCAAACCAGCGCGACACTTCCTGACGCAGCACAGACGGCGCGAAGGGGCGGAAACTTTCACGGTACTTGATTTTTAGGTTCATTTTCTTCTGCATTTCAGCAGAACGCGCATCACCGATGATCGACCTGGCTCCCAGCGCGCGCGGGCCGAACTCCATCCGCCCCTGAAACCAGCCGATGACTTTGCCGGCGGCCATATGATCAGCCACCGCGTCAATCATAGCCTCTGTGGCGTGTGCCTGATACACCCAGCCCCGTGCGTCCAAAAGAGAACGAATATCCTCATCACGATACGCAGGCCCCAAATAAGAACCTTTCTGCAAATCTCTTCCGCTCTTAAGCGGCAGAGCCCCTCCCAACTGATGGCAATGCGCCAGATACGCCGCCCCCAAAGCCCCTCCCGAGTCACCCGCCGCCGGTTGAACCCATATGCGATCAAAAACATCCGCACGAAGAAGTTTGCCATTAGAAACACAATTTAATGCCACGCCGCCTGCCAGGCAAAGATTCTTTTCTCCTGTTACCCGACGCACATGCCGCGCCATGCGCAAAACAACTTCCTCCGTAACCGCCTGGATCGAACGGGCAAGATCCATGTGTTTCTGCGTTAAGGGGCTTTCAGAAACTCGAGGCGCATCTCCAAATAACGCATGAAACTTTGGTGATGTCATCGTATGCCCGACACAATAATTAAAATACTCAAGATTCAAGGCAAAAGACCCATCCTCTTTCAAGTCCATCAAACGATCAAAAATAAGTCCGGCATAAACAGGTTCGCCGTACGGCGCAAGCCCCATCACTTTATATTCGCCGGAATTAACCTTAAAACCAAGATAAGATGTGAACGCCGAATAAAGCAATCCCAGCGAATGCGGAAACCGCACCTCGGAGATAATCTTCAAATGATTTTTGTCACCGACGCCGCAAGTCGTGGTCGCCCACTCCCCAACACCGTCAATCGTCAATGTGGCCGCGCGCTCAAAGGGAGACGGGAAAAAAGCTGACGCGGCATGCGATTCATGATGTTCAAAACAGGTGACAGGGCACGAACACTTTAGCTGCTGCCTAATCTCCTGCTCAAGCCACAATTTGCCTCCGAGCCAAAGCGGTAAGGCCTTCATGAAAGTCCCAAAACCATCCGGCGCAAACTCCACATGTGTGTCAATGATACGGCCGAACTTTGCCCGTGGGCGGTCATAAAAGGCCACAACAGACAGTTTATCAGCCGAGATCCCCGCCTCCTTAAGACAGAACTCAACGGCATGTTTCGGAAAACCCGGATCCTGCTTCTTCCGCGTAAAACGTTCTTCCTGCGCAGCCGCCATGATTTCTCCATCCCGCAAAAGGCATGCGGCAGAGTCATG
>JBAXBM010000232.1:0-3581 GCA_037141995.1 Candidatus Omnitrophota bacterium | reverse complement strand
GATGTATCGGGCCGGCATGACAAAACATGTGGATATCAGCTTCCTGTTTTTGGCTAACAAGTATGCGGAAAAGAACCCAAATCCGACGGATGAAAATTATTCCTGGACGTCGGACCTTGGGCAGAGAAAGAAGTTGATTGCGCTGATGTCCCGCTTGACAGGCGGCGCTGTCAAGGGCCGAGTGGTGCATGACTGGACAACGATGGGGTCAAAGTCAACAACACAGACAGGGTCTGATGCGGTGGATGAATGGGTTGATCGTCATGATACATTCCTGATCCTTGACCGTAATGCCGCTGTTCAGGATCTGGGGGCATTTATTACGGATGTGAAGACATCGATAGCGGATGATAATTTGGTGATTGTGGTTAATAAGCGCGGCACTACTAATACGGTTTATCCGGTGGGTGAAGCGTCCCAGAGCATTGAAGAAGGCCATGCCCAGGATGTTGCCGGCAGTATGGCTCTCGGCGGCGGTTCGGGTGAAGCGATTGGTACCGGCTGGGGAAACCTGGTGAAAAATCTTTACTGGAAGAGCATGCTGGCGGTTACCAACCCCGCGTTTCCGACAGCGCCGCTCAGCGACAGGTCAAGGGCCGGCCGCGGTTTCTGGGATAATACGCTTTCTTCGCTGTTCGGCCTGATCGGCTTTATCCCGGCGGCCATGCATATTTCCGAGGACAAGTCCATGGTGGAGCAGACCATCCATACGATGATTGCGCTTGGCGGCCGGCCGCGGATTGCCCGTTCGCGTGCCTTCTGGCACAAGATCCGCGAATCGTATTCTTATCTGGAATGGTTTTCCGCTTTCCCGCGCTGGTCCGGCGGATGGGTTCAGCTGGCCAATGACCCCATGCTGCAGAAGATTCAGGACGAAGGGCCGCAGTCCATTTATGCCAAGGATTTTTCGGATAACAGCGGCCGATTCTTTTACACGGCGCCGCATGGTCTTTTGTTCAGCTTCTTTGTTCCGATTGCGATCATTTACGGTTTCTTCCCGTTTGTCGGGGTGAATGTGGTTTTTGCCCTGCTGGGGACCATGTTTAACCAGGTCCTGACGTTTAACGGTCTTTTGGCATATATGGAAGCGCATGGGTTTCATCAGAAATTTGCTATTCCGGCGGCGGTTTTGGCGGGGATTGTGACCGGTAATCCGGCGATTACTTTAATCGCGTATATGCTCGGCGGATTTGTGGTTGGGCTGTTCCGCTGGTTGAAAAATCGTCCGCGCGATTTCTTCCTTTTTGCGACACAGCAGGCCGTTCATTTCTGGGGCCAGATGGAACGGCAGACCTTGCGTTTTAATGTGTCCGGTATTCCTGAAGGAAGCGAAACCTCGGTTGAAATGAGAGCGCCGATGCATCAAAAATATACGGCCTTGATCAATTTGAAAGTTGTGTGGCGCACATCTTTTGCCTTATTTGGCCTTATTCTCCAAGCGCTGACGGTTTTAAATATGCTTAATATGTTAATGCTATTGCCGTCATTATTGTTTGCGCTGGGCCTTTTCTTGGGGCCGTTTGTGATGAAGACGCCGGAAGGGCAGAATGCCGGCTATGTGAAACAGATGGTGACCACAGCTGCCGCCTGGGCAGCAGGACTTGGTATCTATGAAGCCGCATGGTGTGTGCTGGCGCCTGGCGGCCCGATTTTGGTATCATTATCATGGTTGCTCAAGGCCTTGCCGTTTTTGACCATGGCGGCATGGATTTGGCTGATTTTCCCGCTCCATCAAGTAAAGAAAAAAGATCAGGCAATCATTGATAATGTTCTTGGAACTGAAGGCATGAAGAGTCCGGATCCGGATTCGACAGATGCGAAAGATAAGGCGGCGCTTAAGATTGTGGCAAACATCAAGAATTTCAACGCCATGATCACGGCTGAGCAATTCAGAGACAAGTTAGCGCCGGCGGAACAAGATCTGTTGACCAGGGTTCAGGCGCTGGATCCGACGCTTACGCTGAATGAGTATGTGCGGTTGAATCAGGCGTTGTGGAAGATTTTTGCCATCCAGGACAAACCTCTTGATGAGATTCTTCCGCCGGCAGCGGGTTATGTGTCAGAAGACGGGTTCAATAAAGCATTCGGCTGGAGTGGCCGCAGGATTTTCAAGATTTTGATGAAGCAGGGATATTTTGAAGAAAACAGCGGTTTCGATGGATATGTGGAGCCGCTGATAGGTTCTATGGAATCGAAGATTTGGAATAATTTCCCAGCACAGGCTGAAAAGATTGTTGTGATCTTGCAAGCGGCTTATCAGGCCGGCCTGGTAGAAGGCAGAAAAAATGCCCAGGGTATAGCGAATATTCGTAAAGCGTTAGCGGCATATCAGCATCAGCAAAGGGTATGGGTTCATGAAGGAATATATTCCTGGATACCTGTGGTGCATGTGGCGCAGCGGATTGAAAAGTACGGTGACCGATTGAAGCAAGAGTCGCGGCTGAAGGCGCTGCGTCTTTATGATACGTTCTGGCGCCATTTGACGATTGCCGTATTGGTCGGGTTTGTTTTCGCTTTGGTGTCTATGCCCGGGATGCTGACGCTTGAAACGATTTCCGGGATGTTGAGTGTTCCCTGGAAGGATCTGCTCCTGGGGATGGCGATGACGGTTGGGTTCTTTGTCGTGTCAGGATGGCTATACCGGATCACTTCCAGTATTACTAATTTCTTTGTTGAAGCCAGGTATGTGTCTTTACGCCGGGAATTTAAGAAATTTGAAAAAGAAAAGAATTTGGTGTTCACGGAAGATGGCAATATGTCAGATGAGATTATTGGGAAAGCTGAAAAACTGGCGAAGATCCGGGCTTTGTTTGCTGATGTTTATATCTTCTTGATGCAAAAAGCCGCGGGATATGCCAATCAGCGGACGGATACCCTTGAAGATCTTCTTTATTCCAGCGGAAAGCATCATGGCTTTATGGGTATGGTGTGGGCGTCTGTGCTGCGGGATATCAAGCATGCCCAACATGTTGATGTTTGGGTGGATTATGCGGTGGATTCACTGAACCATAAGAATGACAGCAGGAATTTTGATAAAGCATTTAATAAATTGTTCCGTAATTTTGTTCTGGCGGATGAAGCAAAACGCGATTTTATGAAGACATTGATTAAGGCCAATGCGGCGGTGATGAACTATAAATCGATCATTGCCAACTGGGATAAAAAGAAAGCACTCAATGCTTCTCAACAAGGGATTAAAGAGGCCTTGGCGGAGGCTGAAGCTGTTGTCACGAGAATGTCTTCTGACGTAGAAAAGTGGATGAACAAAGATGTCCGGCAGGCATATGTGAAGATTTATGGGAATGATGCTGTAAAGGTTAATACATTTTTTGTTGAGGAGTTGAAGCGTCAATATTCTTTATGGGAGAAGATACAGAAAAAGAATACGGGCAAGAAGGAAACAAAGAAAGACACGGCCAGGGCTACGGCGCAGCATCAGGGCCGGCCGGTGACGCATCCGCCGGGTTCTCATGCGGTACGCTGGATGACCTGGATCCTGATTGCGTTCATGTCGCTGGCAGTAGGTATAGCCAAGAGGCCGGCGTCGCAGAGGGTGGAACATGGTCATGCAAAGGTTGTGA
>JBAXBM010000231.1:0-3584 GCA_037141995.1 Candidatus Omnitrophota bacterium | reverse complement strand
TAATTTTGTCATTTTCGGGGCAGGCGTGCGCCTTAATCCACATGTGATAGACGGCAACGACCTGATATTGGCCCGGGTCATTATAGAAGATAGGGTTACTGTCGGAGGGTATTCGCTGTTAACGTCAGGGACTATTTTAAGAAAAAATCAGGCCATTAAAGCATTTTTGATTGCTCCGCCATTTAGTGTCTGGCAAGATAATAAGCGGGTGAAAAAGTGATCATTGATATCCATACGCACGTCATGCATGAAGGATTTGATGTTACAAAGATAAAATTAAATTTGATATCGCGAATGTTTTATCAAAGGATGGAGACGCCGACTTATAAGGATTATGTCAAAAAGTTGACCTTTCATTTAGACGAAAGCGTGGTAGATAAAGCGGTTTTGATTGCTTTGGAAAGAGAGCCCCTGAGTGCGGGGAATAGTGCGATCATTGAGCTTTGCAGAATCAATAATAATTTTTTGTATGGGGCTAATTTGAATCCATTGGCAGCGAATATAGAAGATCAAGTTGAGAAGGCCGTAGAGAATAACGCCGTGCTGGTGAAATTATTACCGTCATTTCAGAATGTTAACCCGGCGGATACGAAGTGCATTCCTTTTTATCAAGCGCTGAAGAAACATCGTCTCCCGTTGTTGGTTCATACAGGCGTAGAACATACCGTAAGGACCGATCATCAAGAATACAATCATCCTGCTTTATTAAAGACAGCCGCGCAATTGGGAGTGGTCATTATTTGTGCTCATTGCGGCTGCCCGATGTATTTGCATGAGAAGCCGTATTTTCAGGCATGGGTTGAAATGGCTTTACAATATCCGAACGTATATGGAGATTTAAGCGGATTGGGGTCTATTGTCCGGAGTTCATATTTAAAAAAGATTCTGAAGAATCGTCAATTGTTGGAGAAAATTGTTTTTGGAACTGATTATCCGGCTTTTCCAGTTTTTCTTTTTAGAAAATCTAACTCGAATATCTTTAACGATTGGTATAATTTTTTTGAAAAGATGGGTTTTGATCAAGTGGTTTTTAACCGGGCAGAAAGTTTATTGAGACTATGAATGTTGATATAAAAAAAGCATGGCGATTACCCTGGCAAATGAATAATGCCCCGCATGCGGTGCTGGATATTGTGCGGGGATGTAATATCCAGTGCCGATCCTGCTATAACAAGGCGCCATCGAGTTTTAAAAGTGTGGATGAAATAAAGGCTGATTTTCGAAAGATCCTTCATTTCCGTAAAATATCTTCCATCGGACTTATTGGCGGGGAACCTTTATTACACCCGGCATTAATAGAGGTCGTAACGTTCCTGAAATCTCAAAAGCTCGGGGTCGAAATTTTTACAAACGGTTTATTATTGGACGAGAGAAAATGTCAAGATCTTGCGGCTGTTGGGGTTGATCTTATTTTTATGCATATTGATATCGGGCAGAAACGGGGTGACTTGCCAGATAATTATGCTTCGACGGAGTTGAATGCGTTGCGGGAAGAAAAAGCAAAGATAGTCTGCGGCGCAGGCATGGAAGCGGCGATGAGTGTTACCCTTCATCAGCAGGATATCGATAAGGCCGTTGCTTTTGTGAAATATTTTAGAGAATCACCACACATGACATATTTCCTTATGACGCTGTATCGTGATATGAATGGTATCGGACCGCTACAAGGTGATTTAGTTTCTCAGATAACATCGTCAATGAAGATCGTTACCCGGCATCATGATGAGCCTCAAATCCAAGATGTGGTCGCGTTGATTAAAGAACAATCTGATTTAACGCCGTATGCTTTTATTGGAGGGAAAATTTATCCGGATAATCCCCGCTGGGTGACCTATTTGATGCCTGTGGCTTTTTCAAGTGGAAATTTGTATAAAGAAAGTTTCGGGATGAGGCATAGCCTCGTGGAGAAAAAATACCTGGATATTCAATATCGGAAAAATGGCGTTTATCCTTTTTATACCAGGCAACACGGTATTATGGCCCGGTTCATGCTTTTGTTTAATGGGCTGTTGGGTGGGTATGTCGGGAGAAATATGGTCTTTTTGTTCGCCAATTTTTTTTCACGCATTGTATTAAAGAGATTGCTGATCCAATTTCCCGCGATGTTGTTGGATAATGGTCAAATCGAGCACTGTGCCTGTTGCCCGGATTTGACCGTGAAAGGAGGTGCTGTTGTCCCTGTTTGTATGGCGGATAACTTTTAACTCGTATTTTTCAATAAGCAGAGGTAACGTGGGTTGAACCCTGGCCTTTTCTTGACGGTAAAATTGTGGGAAGCTAGTTGAAATAATAACGCAGGTTTTTGTGCAAGCGGTATCGTCGAGTAATAACGGGTAGGGCACAATCCGGGTTTAAGAACAATGGTTGGGTCGAGAGTATAATATTCAAAAAGATGCCAATTAATGTAAAGGGGGCAGGGTATGAAGTTAGTCAGGGTGATATTTTTCTTATGCGCGGTGTCTTATTTGTTTTATGCGGTTTTATTTGGGTTCTTTGCGCCGGGTTTCTTTCAATATGTAAACATTGCTCCGCCGAACCATTGGGGTTATGTTCATTTTATTGCGGCAACGTCTTTTATTTTTGCCTTGATGTCTTTCAAAGTAGCCAAGGACCCGGTTCGTGGAAAAGAGTTGATACCGTACGTTATTATGTATAAGTTTTTCTACACCGTTGTCATTTTTATCAACAAGATCATTTATGATGTTCCTGATATTTGGGTGATAATGGCGGTTTTAAGCAGCATATTTACGGCGATTCTTATAGGCTGCTATTTTTATGTAAAATGTCCCAGTCATTCATGCAGCAAAGAGTGACAGCCTTGAGGATTCTGTTTATTTTAGCCTCTGATCTGATTTATCGGTATCAGGGCTTCTTTACGCTCAACAATGGTTTTGCGCCGCTCTCTTTGACGACGCTTGCCGCGTGTGTTCCGGAGAAATTTAACGCCAGGATAGAGATCGTTGATGAGGGAATGCAGCGAGTTGATTATGATGGGAAGACTTTCGATATTGTAGTCATCTCTTGCTGTGCATCGTCATCGAACAGGGCGTACTCTCTGGCGCGTTATTGGAGGATGCGGGGTGTTTATACCGTTATCGGCGGAGTGCATGCAACATTATGCCCGGATGATGTTGCAAGCCGTGCGGATACGATAATTACTGGATATGGTGAGGCTGTCTTTGCTAAATTCCTGGATGATTTCTTTCAAGGAACCCCGCGAACAGTATATAACGCCAAGTATGAAAGTTGTTGGCTGTCCTCGCCCATCCCTAGACGGGATTTAATTCAGCATACAAGGTATTATTTCAAGAATACAGTTGTAGCTAATCGCGGCTGTGTCAACACGTGTCGTTTTTGTTCGATTAGCAAACTTTCCGGTGGTCAGGGTATGAAAAGGCCTATTGGCGAGGTGATCGATGAAATAAGGACAATGGAATTCAAGAAAGTGCACTTTGTGGATCCGAGTCCGATTTCGGATATTGAATACGCTAAAGAATTCTTTACGGCGTTGATCCCTTTGAAAATAAAATATTTTATCAATGCTACAGTTAATGCGGTACAAATTCCCGGCATGCTTGATTTAA
>JBAXBM010000230.1:0-3617 GCA_037141995.1 Candidatus Omnitrophota bacterium | reverse complement strand
CAAGCGACTGTCCCAACAACGCAACAACCAGGATCAATTCCAAGTTGCTGACGAAGGTCAATTTTTTGATCATCAGTATGCCTATAATCCTCATGCCGTATACCACAATGGATAAGGACATACTCACCCAAAGGAATAATCTTTAATGCCACCCCTTGCGTACGTTCTATGGATGAAACAACAACCAAAACATGTGTGCAACGTGCACATAATCGTTCTAAAAAAACATACGCCAAATATACAAACTTATGTTGATACGCATTAAAACTCCACCCATGGACAGTGTGCACCACACATCTTACACCGGCCAACCAAGCTGCCATTCTTCCCAATATCCCGGCCTTGGAACTGTGCGTATGCACCACATCAAATTTGTTTTTCCGAATATAAAAGTAAAGTTCAAATAAAGCTGGGATATCATTAAATAAGGATAAATCCCTTTTCAAGAAAGAAGATTTATGGACATGCACGCCAGGGATATCACAAAATCGATCAATAAGATACCCTTTGCTTGCCGTAAATAAATTGAGATCAAAACGGCTTTTATCCAACCCTACTAAAAGTGAAAGCACATGCTTTTGCGCTCCGCCAAGTTCTGGTTTGGTAAGGACATAAAGCACTTTAATCATTGGAATCAACTTCCCAAGTAATAAAATAAATTTTGTAAATCACACCTAAAAACAGCATCATGTTATAATCCAAAAATGTTTTTTATACTCGCTATCCTTATTTTCTTGCGTCCGTTCATCTGCTCCCCAGCCTTTCAGGAAATGAATGTGCTTTATGCTACGGCGCTATTCTTATTCCTGACAAGCTGGATATTCATAAAAAAAATACCGTTCCCCCAACAATATACCATCGCCATCCTGATATTTTATGGGAACCTTATTGTAAGTGCCCTTTTATCAAATTCACCGATACCAACAATCGTCAATCTCATTCAATATACCAGCGGGATCATGCTTTTCATCATTTGCCATGCTTTATCTGAAAATCATTCGAATAAAATATTTCAAACCATTATCTCATCTGCCATTACAATTTCATGCATCGGCATTTATCAATTTTTCTTTGACTTCCAGAACACGCTTGATTATTTGAATACCCACAAAATGGTTGATCCACTGATCACCCAATTCATCCAGCAAAAACGTATTTATGCCGTCATGATCACACCGAACGCACTGGGCGGATATCTCACGATGCTTGTCCCTCTTGTATTATTTCTTAAAAATAAATTCTGGATACTGCCGATTGCTATTGCGCTAATTTTAACAAAATCTATCGGTGCCATCCTGGCACTTCTTTTAATCTTTCCATTCTACGTTTACCAACGCCGCCTGTTTAATCCATCCATTTTTCTTATTTTTTTAAATATTATACTCATCATCATCGGCATCATGGCATGGCGTTCACAAACACATATCAATATTTTTAATCTTGAGTTTTCTTTGGAAATGCGTTGGTCATACTGGAAAGAAACATGGGCTATTATCCAGGCACATCCATTCAGCGGTATCGGACTCGGCAATTTCAATCTTACTAATACCAGGTATAGTCATAATATTTTTCTTCAACTTTGGGCAGAAACGGGCCTGGCGGGGATTCTTTCATTTCTGTATATGATCACAACTATACTTTATAAAATATGGGATATTATAAAAATAAATGATAATCCTGCGCACATCACGGCATTATTCTTCGCCATTATTATTTTTCTTGTGCACAATATGATTGATTTTACTTTCTATATTCCAGAAATTTCACTTATCTGGTGTATCATTTTAGGCCTTGCTTGCAACCAATCTTCCAAGATGAACGGTGGCGCCATGCCCGATGAAAAAAACTTAAATCCGACCAAAACATCATGAAAACATTTTGACGCAATAACACAACATATCCCCATACCAGAATTTCATATGAAATAAAAGGGATTACGCATAAGAATAAGTACCACAAATTTACATTCTTTATCAGCACAAGATAACGATTCCTAAGCAATAAAACATTCAAATCATCACTTAAATACCGGCGAGCCAAAGGATGCACTCCTTTCGTAGCCTGCCGCACTGTCCCTCCGCGCACATGATAAGCAACTGCCCCTGGGACATAATATGCCCTCCACCCACACCAGCGGCCACGCCATGAGATATCAAGATCTTCAAAAAATATCCTAAAATCCGGATCAAACCAATCTGCCCCATTTCGTACAGCATCAAGCATTGTACGACGAAAAAGTGCCGCCGCACAATTAACCGCAAATACATTGCCTGGAAGATCAAACTGCCCTCGATCCCTCTGCCCATAACCTCTTTCCCTCGGCGTGCACCACAAGGTCATGTCCATGCCTGCGCTGTCAATTGTCCGGCGGTCAGGACGAAGAATTTTGCCTGTTATCATCCCAATATCATGCGCAATTTTGAATCCATGTAATGCTTCAGCCAAAAATGAAGAATCCAACTGAACATCATCATTCAGGCACAACACATACCCGCCTCGACTATGGGCAATACCCAGATTCAATGAGGCACAATAACCAAGATTTTGACCGGTAGATATGATCTGAACGGCAGGATAGCGTTCCAATGTATGTGAAGAAACAGATAATCGCATAGAATTATCAATAAGGAAAACTTCAACTAATGAATATCTTTGCCGTTGGACAGATTCCAAACATGAGAGAAAATAATCCTTTACCCCGCAGGTAACAATCACAATGCTTACGAGTTCAGGCAAATTCGTTTGTCTTTTGTCATCCGCAACTAACATGATTCAACCTTTTACTCCAAAGACGAAATATTCTTAGAAATATATCCCAACAAACCCTGCTACAGCAATAAATAATAGTCAAAAAATCCATTAAAAGGAACTTATATAATTTATCTCCGATGTCTTGCCGGATATAACGCACACCTAACCCTAGAAAACATTTTTCATAGGTATAAAACTCACGCCACATGTCTTCTACACGACTGCAGCTAAATGAGACAGCATAATGCCATAGCCAATATGATTTCAAAAGGCTTAAAACAGTATCCTGCCTGTAATGCTCAACCCGAGCATCCGGATAATAAATCAACTTTTCTCCCGTTAAACAAATTTTCTTAGACAAATCAACATCTTCATAATTTGACCAAAATATTTCATTATATCCGCCGACACCCAGGACTGTTTTTTTACGAAAAATTGTGTTAGATCCAAATAAAAATGCTGGTGCATCATTTTCTTGATCTCCCCAATGTTGCAGCATGTGTCGCATGCGCCATTGATCCATTATGCTAACACCATACCTTTCAACCAACCGCCCTCCCACACCTCCCACATTATTTTGAGTAAATTTTTTTATTAATTTTATCAGCCAGTCCTTTTCTGCTACGCAATCAGCATCCAAGGAAGCGACAATATCATTACGAGCCGCTCTAAATGCTGTATTACGGGCAGCAGCCAAACCTTTATTACACCCATGACGTATGACTCTAACCGGGAAAGAAGCAGCAATTTTAGCAGTATCATCAATGGAACCATCATCAATGATCAAAACTTCATCAATCGGATATGTTTGATCAAAAACAGCCTTTAACGTTAACGATAAATATTTATCGGCATTAAAACAGGGG
>JBAXBM010000229.1:0-3623 GCA_037141995.1 Candidatus Omnitrophota bacterium | reverse complement strand
ATCCGTGCCGGATCCGGGGAAACAACAGATTCCCTTGTTTGGGATGACCTGACGGGATTTTCAAGCAGGATTGTTGACTTTTTCCGCGGTTATCCCCAAAGTATTTTTGAATTCAAAACCAAAAGTGACAATATTGCGGGATTGCTGGCTGTTAAGGCGGCGCCTAATATTGTTGTTGGCTGGTCAGTTAACCCTCAGGCTGTCATTGACCGGGAAGAGCATTTTACGGCTTCGCTGGCGCAGCGCCTTGATGCGGCCGGGCGTTGCGCGGCGCATGGTTACCGGATTGCGTTTCACTTTGATCCTGTTATATTTTCACGGGGATGGGACGTTGATTACACGGCGGTTGTGCGGGATATTTTCAGGCATGTTCCGCCGGAAAGTATCGTTTGGATCAGTGTGGGAACTTTACGCATGACGTCTTTTCAAAAGAAAACGATTGAAAATCGGTTCCCGGAGAATACAATCCTTGATGCTGAACTTTTGACAGATGAAGATGGGAAGTTGCGTTATTCAGCCGAAGTGCGCCGGGATATGTATGTTAAAATGATATCCGCGCTCAGGGAACGGGCTGTCCCCGCGACGCATATTTATCTGTGCATGGAAACGGTCCCTATATGGAAAGCTGTGATGGAGGTATTGCATGAATGATCTTGATCGAGGCCCGGCACCTGTAAAAGAAGAATTTGATCCTGTTAAATGGACGCGTATTTTCTGGCTCGCTATCATTGGGCTGCTGGCGGCGGTAATCCTGGGGCTTCTTGCCTGGTTTTTTATTGTTTTTTCTTTCATTGACCTGAAAGACAAGGGTGTCAGCATGTTTTTCCCGAGGGGGTGGCGGGTGGAAACACAAGCCCCGGGAATTGTCGTTGCATTCGTATCGCCCAAGGAGACCGCGCTGGATTCTTTTTCTGAGAACGTGGTGTTATCAACGTATGACATGTCAAATAATCCGCTTAATACGGACAAGTACGTTGACCTGATGATTAAGCAGATGGAGGGGGTTTTTTCAAATATTAAGCTTGTTGACCGGAAGTTTTTTCTGGCGGCCGGGCGGAATGGCTATCAGTTGGAGTTTCATGTGGCGGATGATGTCCCCAAGGTGATCCTGGTGTATGCTTTTACGGTTGAAGCGACAGGTTATAACCTGGTTTACATGGGGGTTAAGGACCGGTATTCTAAAGATAAATTATTAATGGATATCATGGCTCTTTTCATGAAGGTGAAAGATTGACGGATCAGGTTGCTGGTAAACAGATCATGCCGCAGGTGCCGTGCGCGGTTTTCGGCCGATGCGGCGGATGCCAATATCATCATTTGTCTTATGCCGATGAGCTTTCTTTAAAAGAAGCGCAGCTTAAAAACATTTTAGGCTCGGGAGTGACGGGATGGGATGGTATTCTGCAGCCGGTATTTCCGTCCCCAAGGATATCCCATTATCGTAACCGTCTTGATCTTAAACTCACCCATCGCCGTAACGGTGATGTGCACATGGGGTTTTCTCCTGTTGAACGGGGGCCCGTGATTGAAATTGATACGTGCCCGATTGCCATGGCGCCGATAGCGGATTACATTCCGCGTTTGCGTGCAGAAGCCGCCGCGAAAATTCCTCAAGATTACCGCATGGCGAATTTGACGGTGCGCTGCGGGGATGAGGGCAGGGTTCGGTGGGGGGGGATCGGGCGCAGGTCATTGCGGCTGGAAGCCAGGGATTATTTTTATACCGATATCCTGGGCCGGCGGATTTCCTATTCCCTGGATACATTTTTTCAGGCGAATCTATCTATCCTTCCGGGGTTGATTGATTTTTTGCGGCAGCAGGATATCTGGTCGAAAGAAGCATTATTCCTTGACCTTTACGGAGGGGTAGGGCTTTTTGGCCTGTGCGTGAATGACCTTGTATCCGGTGTTGTTAATATTGAAGAGAATGTACACGCGGTGCGCCTGGCCCAATTTAACATTGCCGCTAACGACCTGGGGAATGTGGATGTGAAGGAGGGCCGGGTCGAAGCGATCCTGCCCGAGGTGCTAAATGGGGCGTTGAGTTCTGATAATGTGGTGATGGTTGATCCGCCGCGCGCGGGATTAAGTGCGGAGGCATTGGTTCTTTTAAACGGGCTGAAACGGGTGAAGTATCTGGTGTATCTTTCCTGTGATCCGGCAAGCTTTGCTTTGAATCTTCAAGCTCTTGCGGCAGGAGGGTGGCAGGTGATCCGGATCAGGCCGTTTGATTTTTTCCCGCGGACACGGCATCTGGAAATACTGGCGATTTTTAAAAGGGAATGATCCATGGCGCAGGCATTGTTGATCCGTCAGTTGCAGCTTGGAGAGCTTGGAAATTTTACTTACATTATTGCGGACCCCGCGTCGAAAGAGGCGTTTGTCATTGATCCGTCAGCACCGCCTGCCGGTATTTTGGGGCCCTTGAAAAAGGAGGGGTTGACGTTAAAAGGGATACTCCTGACGCACGGGCATTATGATCATGTGGTTGATACCGGGATGTATGATGTCCCCGTGTATCTTTCCCGCGCCGAGGCTGTATTTTATACGCCGGCAGCGAAGAATCTTGTCAGGACAGCCGACGCTGAAAAGATAGCCCTGGGCGCCTTGACGGTGGAATGCCTGCATACTCCCGGACATACGCCGGGATGCCAGTGTTTTTATATTGACGGGAATATTTTTACCGGTGATGTCCTTTTTGTGGATGCGGTCGGGCGGACCGATTTTCCCGGAGGTTCCGCGGACACTCTTTTTGAAAGCCTGCAGCGCCTCAAGCGGTTGCCGGGGGCGACTGTGATTTGGCCGGGGCATCATTATGGGAGGGCTGCCCATGCGTCGATAGCGGCATTAAGGCGTTCCAATCCCTTTTTTGCGTGTGACAGCCTTGCTGAATTCCGGGAATATACCGGGTAAAGAGCAAATATGATGAAACGTAGATGCTAACAAAGGAAAACGTATGCTGGATATGAAATTCATCCGTGATAATGCCGAACTTGTTCGCCGTGGGCTTGCGGCCAAGAATGCGGCGGGACGCCTTGATGAGCTTTTGGCCCTTGATGGAGAGCGCCGGGCGCTGCTGGTCAAGGTCGATGACCTGCGTGCCCGTAAGAATGCGGCGAATGATGAGATCACGCGGCTGTTGAAAGAAAAGAAGCCGCCCCAGGAAGCGATTGCGTCCATGAAATCCGTGGCCGCGGATATTGATGCCCTTGAGGGGCCTTTGGGCGAACTTGAAAAAAAGATTACAGATATCCTTCTTTATATCCCGAATTTACCCCATGCATCGATTCCTGTCGGAGGGCCGCAGCATAACAGAGTGGTCCGTACCTGGGGCGCGAAGCGGGTGTTTGATTTTAAGCCCAGGGATCATGTTGCGCTGGTGGAGAGTTTGGATATTGTTGATTTCAAGCGAGCGACCAAGATCAGCGGTGCCAATTTCATCCTTTACAAAAGGGCCGGCGCGCTCCTGGAACGGGCGTTGATCAATTTCATGCTTGACCTGCACACCCGGTCTCATGGTTATGTTGAGGTTTTTCCGCCGGTGCTGGTGAATGCCGCGTCCATGACAGGCACCGGGCAGCTGCCGAAAATGAAGGAAGATATGTACCATCTCCCTGGGGATG
>JBAXBM010000228.1:0-3664 GCA_037141995.1 Candidatus Omnitrophota bacterium | reverse complement strand
TGGCAAGTATAATCCGCATAAGGGTTTGATTGTGGTATCTGAAAAGACGATTTCAAACGATTTGAGAGAACACCGTGATGCCCGACAGGAGAAACCGATTCATCCGGAAGAAGCATGGCAACGACTGGATGCGCTGAAGCAAATTTATGCAGGTGCAACGCCTGAAAAAACGACTAAGGATTCAGTATTTTCCCTGGCAGCGTCTCATGAGGTTAAGCCTCATCAGGGACTCAATGGTTCTTCGACAGATGCAACGGTTGTTGGAACAAATGGTATTCGTTTTCCCCGGAATGGCGATGAAAGGAAGTTGTCTTCTGTAACGGTGGAGGATATAGGAATTGTTTTGACCACACCTGAACGGGTTTCGGCATCTTCTGTTGTCCCTCCGAATCGAGCTTCCGGTTCATCTTCGATAGTTGCAGGGGCAGGGTCTGATACGTTGCCTGCTGCCGATGTTACAAGGAAAGGGAATGATTTGATGGGGCGGGTGGAGAAAGAAGAAATTCCTTTTCCTGGGGATCCGGATCGGAAGACGGCTTTTAAGAAATATTTGGTGTCTTTGCGGGGGGCGGCCATTGAGGACCACCAGAAGCTTGAGCTTGCTGTGGCGTTCCTGGAAACGCAGTGGCTCACAGGGAGTGATGAGCAGCGCCGGGGGTATCGGGGGGTGAGTTCTTCGTCGGGCGTTTCCGGGATGGCGGATGTCGTCAAATTGTTGTTGCTCCGTAATAAGAACATTCAAAATCCTAATATTGTCCTTATCCGTTCGGCGTACGGAGGAACAGATGCGAATCTTGATTTTTACAGGAGCTTCGGATTGGACGTGCGTTATGTGATTGACCCCGACCGGGAGCTTGTCGGCGCTTCAGATCGGAACAGGGCAAATGTGCTGGATGAGAATACGGTGGCCGTGATCTTTGAATCGCCGAACAATCCGCCGCTCAGGGTTTGGGACATTGAGAAAATTGTCCGGACGGTGAAAGCTAATGCTCCGCGCGCCTTGACAGTATTTGACGGGGCGTTTGCGACACCCGCCGGTCAGCAGCCGCTAAAGTTCGGCGTGGACATTGTGGTTCAGGTTGTGACCAAGATGCTGGGCACGGGCAATGCGTTTGGCACGGTCACGGTTGCCAGAGAAGACCTTGCCCGTCAGCTTGAATATGTCCGTTCGGCGCTGATCCATCCTCAGGATGCGAAGCGTATCCTTGATGAAAGTTTGCCGACATTCTTTGAACGGTATCAAGCGTCGCTGGAGAATGCCCGTTATTTTG
The DNA here is from genome assembly GCA_037141995.1 of Candidatus Omnitrophota bacterium. Lineage (GTDB taxonomy): Bacteria > Omnitrophota > Gorgyraeia > Zapsychrales > Fredricksoniimonadaceae > Fredricksoniimonas. The sequence goes on along the minus strand of JBAXBM010000228.1, from coordinate 2,393 downwards.
TCGACTGGCTGAAGGGGCAGGATGATGTTGTGAAGACGGTCAGCTATCCGGGAGATATTGCTCATCCGCAATTCTATATAACGGAACAGCAGTCAGAGGGAGAAAACTACGGTAACATGGTCTACTTTGATATGAACGATCTGGAGGCTGCTCGACTGTTCGTTTCGATCCTTGTGTTCTTGCGGACCACGAAACATTCGGTTAGTTTGGGAGAGGTGCGGACGCAGGTGCAGTTACCCCTGGCTGGCGCCGCGTCGACTATGCCCGAAGAGGCCAAGAAGAAACTGTCGCAGATGGGAATGAGCTTTTCTGGTGTTCGTGTTTCCATTGGCATTGAAGATCCCCGCGACATTATACGTGATTTTAAGGCTGCTTTTGATGTTGTCAGGCTTTTCAAGGGCAGGGAGAAGGACGCTCCTCTTGAGGCATTGCGGGATATTTTGATGCATCCGACGGTGCAGCCGGATGGGAAGACGGTTGAATATGTAACGCGCCTTTTCCCGGCCGTGCGCAAGGAGGCTGGTTCTGAGAAACTGATTGTCGAGCCTCGCATTGAGCGGTCGATCCGGGAACTGGAACGCCGGACAGGATCGTTGGCGCTGAAGTCGGTTTCTTTGATCGGGTTCCGGAAAGTGAAGAGGAAGTATGAAGACACGCTGGCTGCGCTGCGCATTATTCATACGGCGACGCGCGTCGACCGTTTGGCCGTGAGGACTCTGGGTGTGCAGTCCGGCATATTATGGAATCCCTTGGTCAACCCCTATGCGGTGACGCCGGGTGGAGAAGAGTCGAATGCGTATATCGCCGAGGGGCCGGATTCGTTAAAGCTTGGTTTTAGCGGCCCGAATGAGGCGGGGAAGGCGCCTGAAGAGCGCGGTGAGGATGTGGTTTCGGGTTTGTACCGTGTTTACGGGCGCATCGGTACAGCAAATGCGCTGGTGGTCGAGAAGATCGTAGCGTCTGCCGAAGGCGGGATTGCAGAAGGGTTGCATGAGGATGTGCAGGGCGTTTCCGTCCCATCGCTGGAGACGGCGGTCAATGTCCTCCTGGAAAGTTACGCATTGCAGGCAAAGAGCGCTGACAGGACGGGGCCCGTGCGTGTGGCTGTGATCGCCAATGAAGGGTCTTCGTTGTATTCAGCCGCCAAGAAGTTTCAGGATATTTATGGAGGGGTATTTTCCCTTAAGGGTGAGCAATGCGTTGAGTTTATCCTGATCAAGCCTGATAAGAATGGACGTGTTTTGGTCGATCTTGTCCATCGTGATGCAGATCTGGTTGTTCTTGATGAACTTTCCGATCATCAGGATGATCAGGGCCGTTTGTTCCAGAGTATCAAAAGCAAGGCGGTGAATACTAAACTTGCGGTCATTAATTCACGTGGGATCAAGCGGGGTTTTATGCCGCTGAACCTGGGGGCGGATTTTACGCTCGATGAGTTCACGGATGCTTACGGTGAGGCTGTTGCGGCGGTCATCGTAACCCCGCGGGCCTGGGTGACAAAATTGCTGGCCCGGCGTACGTATACATCAATCGCATCGCGTGCGGCCATGCTGGGCATTTTGCCGACAACATTCCTGGGAATCCCAAGGGCGGATCAGGCCCAAATTCAAAAACCACTTGGTGGTATAGACTTGGATGGCTCGAAGTTAAAAATTAATATTAGGGTGGATGGTGCCGGGATCCCATTGCCGGTTCAGTTCCAGGATCCGGCTATGATCAATATGCATGGTCTTGAACCGGTTATTAGAAGTATCATGCCCATGGTGCCGTTGAATATGCCCGTTTTATCTGAATTGACAACAAAATCGGCGCTGTCAGCGGGTTAATGATAAAAAGGAGGAACGGGTATGGGTGGGTAGCACAATACTCGAAGAAAAAGCTGAAGGCGGTGAACAAGCTGAAGAAATTGTTCCGTGGGCTTTTAAAAGTATTCCTAGGACCGCTGCTCTACAGGAGCTTGACGATGGAAACAAAAAAGGTGCGTATTCTTGCTCTTCATGGTCTTCATTTACGTGAAGCAGCGCGTATTGTGACCATCGCGAAGAAATTCACATCCAGGATTCAACTTTGGCATAATTCCGCCAAAGCGGATACGCGATCGATCCTTGATGTGCTTGCTTTAGCCGTGCCTCAGGATTCTGAGGTAACTTTGGTTATTGAGGGGCCTGATGAAAAGGAAGCAATGAAGGAATTTTCCCAGACATTTCAGAATGGCGAGGGGATCTAAATACCACTCCCCAGATCAAAGTTATCAGGATTTAAGCCATTGCCGTAAACTTTTGCCCATGCTTTTTCATATGCGGCTTTGTAAATTTGCTGTGTCGCGGCAAATTGTTCATGGCTCATTTTGGAAAGAAGGGAGGCCGGGCAAATGACAAAAGAATCAAGTGATG
>JBAXBM010000227.1:0-3684 GCA_037141995.1 Candidatus Omnitrophota bacterium | reverse complement strand
GTCTAGATGCAGAAGCACTAGTTTCTTGTAAAAGAATCTCCAAAGCAATATCTATTTGGTGTGGGAAAACCAATGATTTTCTGATCAACTTCTCGTCGATTAAAAGCTCACATGCACCGCTAACTAGTTCAGAGTTTGCGCTTGTGTTGATGATGTTTCTTAAATTACGAAGTAATGCTAAGTAACCAATTTTTCTAGTTTTAATCAATTCTGCATAGTTGCTTTCTTTAGCCTGTGTTAATTCAACCTCAGCTTGAGCTTTGGTGATTTCACCAGACTTAACCTTTGCGGCAACGTCTTGTCCAGCTTTTGAGTTTTTATCCTCAACTGTGTTGAACTGTTTTAATTTACCAGACATAAGATCCTTGAAAACACCTTCCATTTGCGTGGTTGCTGGTTTTGGACGAACCAAGTTAACAACATCCACAAGAGAAACTGACTTTCCTTTACCTTGATATTTAGCTAATTCGTAGGCATCTGCTGATTCCAAAGCTGCTTTAAAACCTTTCTTCATTGAGTTAGGTAATGGTTTACCTGGATTGAAGTGTTGGTAAGCTGCGATGATCTCTAATACGTCATCTAAACGGTATACAATACCACCGGTTTTAGCATTCTTATCTCTTTTAGAGAAGAATCTTTTACCTATGGCTGAACCAGATAAATGTTTAACTAATGACACAGATCCAAAGTGTGTTACTGATCTTTGTCCAACAACTGTTCTCGCGTACACGAGCGCTTTCGCGACGAATTCAATATCTTTTTTAGATAATTCGTCGATAAGTTGAACGAATCTGTTCTCTCTATCTGATAATTTTTCGTAGTATGAATTGTCTAATCCAGTAGTAAGAATTGCAATTAATTCCAATTTTGGATCATACTTCACACCGGTACCACCTTGGTGGTTTGTAACTGTCTCTACAGTTCTTTTTACTTTTTGGTTGTAACGTGACATGATTATAATTGTTTATTCGTTATTTATTTTTATTGTTTTCTGCCATTTTCCTTCTTGTATCCTCCGATAATTTTTTGCCTTTATTTGCTTCAGATATTTTCATCTTGTGATCCGGTGATATGGGTTTCCCTTTTCTAGCTTCGGATACTTTTTTCTTTGATTCCTCAGTAAAAGGTTTGCCCTTATTGTGAGCAGGTTTACCTTTCTTTGATTCGGACATTTTTAATTTGGTAAGATTCGATAAATTCCATCCCCTTGCTCTTTTCGTATCCTTCTTTGCTTCTGACATTTTTAATCTGGCTTGGATGGAGTGGAAAGTACCTTCTGTGCTAAATCCAGTTTTGGTTGCTTTTGCTTTGTTGTAAAATTTTGGATTTATCGCTACGTTAAATTTTTCGTGTAGCTTTGCCTCGTGGATTCCCGCTTCTACTCTGCTATTAAATACTGATACTATTTTTAATTTATAGTTATTTGTATTTTTTATTAGATCCTGTCTGAATATAATATCATTTGAACTTGTAAAATATTTTATCCCAAGATCATATTTTGGTTCGACCGTGCTTGTCCTTGAACCATAATAATGCTTAAATTCTTTAAGCGACGTTACTCTATAAACATAATGATATTTCACTACTAAAAAATTTTATTTTATTTATTTAAAAAATTGAGTTATCGGAAAGATAAAGCATATAGACTAAGTCAAATGCAAGATCAATGCCAAAGACCTTCCTCTATCGCAAAGGCAATGACAAAAACTAAGGTATGATGTTAGCCAATTATCTGCCTAGTGGTAAAGACGTATCTTTCTCTATGGCTTTCAGTAACTTGTCTAACAATTGAGTTCTATCTCAGTTTTGTTTAATTTTATAGAAGAAGCGGAGTTTTGAGGCATCTCGGAAGATACCTCAGCTAATTGCTGTATATGATTAATAGTCATTTATCTATAGATAATGGCTTGACGCCATTGTTTTTTAGGACTTCATCTCTCCGAATCAAAGCATCAGGGGAATCGGCTTTTGCTTACCCCATCAGCACCTCAATTTATTTTTTATTTTTCTAGTTGTTTCAGAAACTCATCAACAACCGGTTGGAATCTAGCATCAACCTCGATTTTAAGGTTTACCGCTTCCGTGATTTTATTCTGACGAACAGTTTCGAAATCTAGCTGAGCTTTTTTATAATCAGCTAGCCAAGATTCTCTCTTTTTGCTGTACTCGTTCATAGAAAGAGCATTCTTCTCGTTTGCTTCAGCTTGCGCATCGGCATTCAATTTAGAGATTCTTGCATTCTCCTTGGTTACCGAATTCTTAACCTTCGATTTGAAATAGTTAACTCTTTGTTCATAACCTCTATGAAGAGCTGCCAACTCCTCGTGTGTTTTTAATAGTTCCTCGGACTTGTGATGCACGTTAACCTTGATAGGCGTTTTCTTGCCCACCTCGACCTCCATAAACTCAAGGAGTTGGATCTTAGGCAATTCAGATCTCAAACGATCCAATGTTCCACCTTTATGAATGAATTGACCAATATGGGAAGCATAAGCCTCAGCCTCGATGAATTCGTTATATTCATCCATTGAGAGTTGTTCCCAACCCCAATCCTCACCAACTTGGGAAAGAACTTCAGGTTGAACATTAGGTTCTCTCGTCGGCCCCGGATTTTCACTCTCATAGTCGAAATACTCAGTTTTAATCCCGTTTATCATCACATCCTTGGCTTTTATATTCTCCATAAGGAAAGCCTGGGTTGCATGCAATCTCGCCTTTGATTTAAGAAGTTCGACAACATCGGTAGGCATAGGTTTTGCAGCAGTTAATTTATGATCCTCCTTAGAGATCTTTATCGTTTTTGATGCGTTATTGATATCAGCTAAAGCTGCAGTGATATCTTTTGATCTTTGGTTACAAAGATTTGATACAGATTGAGCTTGAGACATTGATAATCCTTTTGATGCTAATGAATTTCTTTTCATGATGTTCTAATTTTTGTTTTTATATTTTACTTTTAAATTTCTACAATAAAAAAGGGATTAATTCGCTTGGCGTCCTAATCCCTTTATAAAACTAACAGAGAATGATGTAAGAAGTGTGAACAATTTAATGTCTGATTTTCATTCAGATGACTTAACCACTTGTCTAAATTTCCAGTTTTGGCGGAAACTATCGGAGTCGAACCGATGTGCGATGTAACTTCTATACTTACTACTGTCGTATGTTTTATAAGGGAATGATGTAAATAGCGTTTTTTCTAACGTGCTCTACCAACTGAGCTATTCCCCCAAATTTTTAATTTGTTTAGTGGGGGAAGATGGATTCGAACCACCGACACCGTGCTTTCAATGCATGCGAAGTAACTATTTTACTGACCACTTATAATATGTTTTGTAAGGGAATGTCCGGGTGAGTTTCAATGGATGTTTTTGCCGGAGTTGAACCAGCTACCTAAAGTTTAAGAGACTCTTGCTCTACCAAATGAGCTAAAAAACGAAGTAACTCATATTCCGTTACCACTTACAATAAATTATCTTTTCAATGAACGTTTTGTGATCTTTATATGTGAGGAAATCCTCTTTGTTTCATAAAAAAATCAATATTTTTTAAAATTTAACGTGCTTAGAGATATTGGGAAGGGAATATTTAGAAAGGGAGCTAATAGTTTTTGTGGGAGTTGAACCCACGACCTTAAATACCAAAAATTTACGATCTACCAAATGATCTAAAAAACGATGAATT
>JBAXBM010000226.1:0-3694 GCA_037141995.1 Candidatus Omnitrophota bacterium | reverse complement strand
CCCCCCCGCGAAATACTTCCTCGGCAAAGTTTCCTGGGCGGACTGGTCGAACTCTTCTTTAATGTAGTTGTACACACCCTTCTGGTACGCTTCGATATACTGGGCATAAATTTTCTGGCGCGCGTCTTTATCCGCGATATCAATGCCGTCAACCTTGTTGCTGCCCGTATACATCTGATTGAGAAGGCTGTTCTTCAACGCCTTCCTGTACCAGCCGGCGAGGATCATGGAATGAAAAATCTGGCGCAGCGCGGCGAAATTTTTACCGTCATTGACTTCTTTCTCCAACACCGGCAAAATCACGGAACGCACCACATCGCGCGCCAGTTCAATGGTCGGGGAATGATCCTGGGTATCGGTTATAATCGCGGCGCCGTTGGCCGCAACATAATCAGCTTCCAGCATCACTTTCAAATGCGCTTTGGTGATAAAACCGTTGCCGTCATGCTGATACACCTCCGCCTCATCCGGCGTGATCCAGACCTTGTTGAACGCGTCAACCGGGACATCAATATTACCGAACTGCGCGTGCACGCGGCTGTAAATCTCGTCCCAGAACTTGCGGCCGAGGTCTTTCTCGGGGTACATCAACGTGGCGGTAACCTGCTTGAGGATATAATCCTGCGCCAGCATATCGCGTCCGGCATCCGTATGGCTCAGCTGTTCGGCCATGATCCTGTTTTTTTCCATGGGCGACAGGTTAACCCATAATTCTTTTTCAGGGACAGCCAGCCCGGCCAGGAAATATTTCACCAATTTGGTAGTTTCATCGGTCAGCGCCTGGCCTTTCAGCGCCGCGCTGCCGTTATCCACGATAAAATCAAACAGCATCGGGTCTTCCGGATGCATGGCAACGCCTTTGAGCACAACCGGCGCAAACGCGCCGGACAGGCCGACCATCTCCCCCGGCTGGGGCAAATTAAACACCGCCTGCGCGTAACAGGCCGGTGCCAGGCCCGTGAGCATGAACGCGGCCGTCACCACAAGACACAGGCTCTTTTTCAGTAACACTTTTAAAAAGGTATAAAAATAGATCCCCGACATAAAAATCGTTCCCGGTTTTTACGGTTATTAAGATTAAAATTATTTAGAAATGTCTGACGATGTTATAAATATATACGAGAGCGCTCGGGAAAACAAGTGCAAAAAATATAATCAGGCCGCAATATTTCACGCGAATAAAGAAATAGAACAGCTTGATTATATCGCCAAGGGCTGGTGTAGGGACGGGATTTATCCCCCCATCGCCTGCTGCAGGTCTTTCAAGATATCGTTAGGATCTTCGAGTCCGGCGGAGAGGCGGAGGAGGCCGTCGGTGATGCCGCGGGCGTGACGTTCTTCTGTCGGCATGGCGGCGTGGGACATGCGGGAAGGGTATGAAAGAATGCTTTCGACCCCACCCAGGCTGACACCGGGGAAACAGAGTTTGACACCGGCGAGAGTGCGCAGGGCAGCGGGAGCGTCTTTTAATTCAAAAGATAGTACGGCACCAGGACCGGAGCTTTGACGTTCATTGAGCGTGCGGCCGGGGTGATCTTTTAAGCCCGGATAATGGACTTTAACGATCTGAGGCCATGTGGTTAACTCTTCAGCAATCATCTGGGCAGCACGCTGTTGGGCTTCCATGCGCACGGCAAGCGTCCGCAGGCCGCGCAGGGTGATCCATGAATCCTGTGGCCCGAGGATCGAACCCACCGAATTCTGCACAGCTTTCATACGCCGGCCAAGTTCCGCGGTGCGCGTAACGCCGAGACCCGCGATAACGTCACTGTGCCCGCCGATGAACTTCGTGGCGCTATGCAAAACAATATCAAACCCGTGTTCAATCGGACGCTGTAAGAATGGTGTCGGAAATGTATTATCAATGATCGTCAGAAGATCATGCCGGCGGGCAATCGCCACGACCGCGTCAAGGTCCGTGATCTTCAATAACGGATTCGACGGCGTTTCCACAAAGATCGCTTTGGTGTTGGGCAATACGGCCTGTGCCATGCGCTCAGGATAGGTCATGTCCACAAAAGTTGTTGTAAGCCCCCACTGCTTCAAAAGGGTTGTGAGTATCCGGTACGTGCCACCGTAAACATCTTCGGGCGCGATCACATGATCGCCGGCCTTCAGCATAAAAAATGCCGCCGATATCGCGGCCATGCCGGAACCAAAAGCAAATCCATGCGTTCCGCCCTCTAGTTCCGCGATCGATTTCTCAAGCGCGTCTCGGGTCGGATTTCTGCTGCGGCTGTAATCATACGCGCCGGGATGATCCGGGTCTGGCTGGGCAAACGTCGACGCCTGATAAATGGGTACGCTGGATGCCCCGGTAAACGGATCCCGGTCCTGCCCCGAATGGACAAGACGTGACGTCAATTCAAGATCATTGTGACTCATCGTGACAACTCCAATGCCTGTTGAAGGTCCACGATAAGATCACCCGCGTCCTCGATGCCGATAGAAAGCCTGAAAAGCCGGTCGCTGATGCCGAGTTTAAGCCGCAAAGCCGGGGCAATATCCGCGTGCGTCTGCACGGACGGGTACGTAATGAGCGATTCCACACCACCCAGGCTCTCGGCAAAAATAAATACCCTGACATGTGAGAGGACATCCTTGACAGCAACCCCTTCCGCCACTTCAAACGAAATGATCCCGCCAAAACCCTTAGCCATCATCGACAAGCGCGCATGTCCGGGATGAGCACTCAAGCCCGGATAATGTACCGCCTTGACCAAAGGATTTTTCACAAGCCACGCCGCTATGCGCAGGGCATTCTGCTCCTGACGATGCAGGCGCAGCGACAAGGTCTTTAAACCGCGCAACATAAGCCAGGAATCCTGCGGCCCGAGGACAGCCCCGACAGCATTCTGCAAAAAAGCAATTTTCTCAGCCAGCGCCTTGTCCTTGACGACCACGGCCCCGGCCAGCACATCATTGTGCCCGCCCAGATATTTCGTGGCACTGTAAACGGTTATGTCCGCGCCGTGCTCAAAAGGCTTTAAAAAAAGCGGTGTAAGAAATGTATTATCAACAATAAATACCAAACCCCGTTCCTGGGCTAATTTCCCCAGCGCCGGAAAATCTGCCACGCGCAACATGGGATTGGTCAAAGATTCAACAAAGAGGCCTTTGACTGACGGCTGCATCACCGCGCGCACGGCATGGATATCGGAAGTATCCGCAGGAATAATTTTGATTCCGTAAGGCGCGATCACTTTTTCAAAAAGCCGGTGCGTACCGCCGTAAAGATCTTCAGTAACAATTACGCTGTCGCCGGGTGAAAAGATCCGGAAGACCGCGTCAATGGCCGAAAGCCCCGACGCAAAGGCAAAACCGCGCACCCCGCCCTCAAGGCGCGCCAATGTCTCTTCAAGGACAAGCCGCGTGGGATTAGACGAGCGGGAATAATCAAATCCCGTGCTTTTCCCCAGTTCCGGGTGCCCGAACGTCGCCGTCTGATAAACAGGTACCGATACCGCGCCCGTACGTTCATCCCAGTCGGACCCCGCCTGGGCAAGAAATGTTTCAACCGCCAATTCCTGATCTTTCAAATTTCGTTTGCACATACGGCTACTATTCCCTTTCACTCAAGGCGTATAAACTGCGCCTGGTGTCATTCTTTTTATATATTTAGCGCCCTGCGCGTTCGCCGCGCCGAGTGCTTTTTCGCCTGGAACGAGGGGGTTTATCCCCCGAGAGAAGCCGA
>JBAXBM010000225.1:0-3760 GCA_037141995.1 Candidatus Omnitrophota bacterium | reverse complement strand
AACGACACATCCTTCAAAGCGTCCGGCATGGTCTTGATGTCCAGCGTCACCGCCTCTCCGGGGCGATAGTCCTTCTTATCCGCTCTCATCGTCAGCCCGTCTATCCGTGCAGGGAGCAATGCAAACAATTGGGCTTGGGCCGGCAGAATCCCTGCCGTCACGGAATCGGAAAATCCCAGATACGAATGCATCCTGACATTGTATATGTGCATTTTCTTATCGGTCTTAAGGATGAACTCCTCCCCGGGCGGGTCGGAAACCATCTTGTCAGGCAGTACGCCGACTAACATGGCCGGACCGTTATCAAACACATAGGTTTGCAGGTCAGTCCTGGTGTTGCCCAGAATGTCAAGCACCTCTATATCACCTTTTATTCCGCCCTGCTTGACAAGGGTGTTTCGTATTGCCCGCCACTCATCCCTGGCAGGCGTACCTGCAAGGAAAAGTCCGTAACCTTTTCCGCATTTCCTGATACCTTTCTCCGCAAAATTGAAGATCTCGTCCAGGGCGCTTTTCTTCATGGCGAGCTCATCGCCCTTGACCAGCACGCCGGTGCCACCGCATTTAGGGCAGTTGCCCAGCGGATCGCCTGCGCCGCCAAGATTGATAATCTTCTTGCCATTGCACTTTGGGCAGGTCTCAGACTTCATCTCGCCTGCTGCGGCTTTCGGCTGCTCCCCGCCATACGGGCGCAGGTACTCATCCATCACCGCAGGCATGTAATCGGCGACAACAAGCCCGCCTGCAGAAGCAAACGCCTTTATTTTATCCACATTCTTGCGCGATATGGACTGGCTGGCCGGAAGAATCAACACTCGCTGTTTATCGCTGAACTGTAGTTTCCCTTCAATGAAATCCTCCCCGACACACTGGTAATCAATCCCTGTCCTGCGCAGCATATTGATGAAATTGTCCCTGGCGCTGGACCAGTCTATTTCAATCGGGTTGTAGATACCGGCGATCCTCGAATTGTTTGAGTATAAAATCAGGATCGGGTCGATCCGTTTATCACTGGACATCAGAAGCTTGTCAAATCCGCTGTGAATCTCGTGAACCTCTTCTGCTGCCTGTTTGAAACAGAGAAGCGGCTCAGACAAATCGGGAGTAAAAGTACAGGGGGCATGAAACCAGCCAAGGGCGTTGCCGCCCCGGAACAGGGACTCCCACGGTTTGGTGCGCATCTGCCATTCGGTGATGTTTCCCTCGTAGAATCCAAACCACGGGCCCGCGCTCACCCTGTATTTATCTTTGTCTTTGTCGAAATGCTCCAGATCTGACTGGATGAAAGCGTCTATGACCTTTGTCATCCTCGGAATATCATAAGAGTCAAGTGGAATGCCAGCTATATCTATGCCTACCCGCGCGCCGGGGTCTACTTTTCTGACAAGTCCTGCCGTATACTCCGCCACACTGTTGAACCTGTCCCGTTTGTAGAGGTTCTGTTCCAGCCAGCGGGTGGCCTGCCGGGCTTTCTTGATATCCGCAAAAGAGACAAATCCTATATCGTCAAAAGAACCGAAGGCGGAACCCCAGATCTTATTGAGATTATTTATATCCCCATAACGCCCTTTCAGATATATCCTGTAATCCCGTAGCGCTGTCGGGTTAGCCCATGCGGCATCATCTGATGATATCTGACTCTCGCTGTCGCTCCCGTAGCAGAGCGTGCCGTAACGTTTGTAGGCCGCGAGCTTGGGCAGATAGTTTGACATTAAGCCTTCTTTCCATGTTTCTTTCTGAAAATCTCCGATCTTCCCATACCCTGTATATTTTTCGTCAACAATGAATCCGCCCATCTGTGCGCATAAAGGCCACGCCTTAATGTTGTTTTTGACCAGATTATCTGCGGCTTGTTTCATCATTCCCGACGAGAACGGAGCTTGAACACCATCCAAATAGGCTGTTATATCGTACCCTTTGAGCAGAGTCATGTGTCTTTTGTTTGATCTTGAACTAAATCCAAAATACTCACCCCACACAATGAACTGAAACTCATCAAACTCGTTGGAAGGCAGACCGGTCCATGTTTCCTGCTCATCCATGACAAAATTGCCGGTTTCCACCTTGCCGACAATACGGTACGCCCGGGATAACGGATATGGGATTTTTTCGAAACTGAATTTCGTATCGCCACCCTTTAGCTCCACCCGCTGCTCAAGGCGACCGTATGTGTCCCATAACTCGGCTACGACCTTACAGCCTGATGGAACAGGTTCTTTAAGAGTTATATTACCGCTTATCTTTTCGTCCCTACCGAAGAATTCCTTGTCGGCAACGATAGATTTCAGATAGCTTGTATCGGTGACCGTGACTGCCGCAGATGCCCAGTCCAGAACCATTCCCCTGCGTTTTATCCATACATCCGCCATGTACAAGCCCTGCTTCAGAACCGGAAAACTGGGTGAAAAAGCAAAGTCGGCGTCTTTTTGTTCTATTTCCTGTTCGCCTTTGGCGATGACCTGGTTAAGCCGGTCGCGTATTTCGTAATAGACGCTTGTCCCGGGCAAAATCCGGTTCGCACTGGAAACCCGGAAGGTTACGGGCGTAGCAGGTAATTTCCGTCGCACTATTTCCGTATCAACAGCATCAGGCCGGACCCGCACGCCGGATTCCCTGCCTGTAACATGAATAATCACCTTGGAAAGGATGGAATAGTAGTAGTTGTAAAACAGGCCATCGCCATTGGCATCGGATAAAGGCGTCAGCCCAAGATCAAAGCCATTATACCACCAATTTCCTGGGTACGGTCCCTTGCCTTTTTCATTCAACATGTCGTTGTATTGGAGGAAAACCACTTTTCCCCCACCCAGTTTCCCCATCCGTATCTCTAACGGCCCGATCTTTCTTGGCGGATAGTCCTCGACGGGATGCAGTGGCCCAAGATCCAGATCCAGAGGAAGTTTAGCCAGCGGCACGGTCGCCTTAATCGTTTCTGCCAGAGGGTTGGCGCCATCAGTAAGCTGCATGGCCTTCTGCAAATCCGCATCAACCTCCCGCGGTGAAACAAAAATGAGAGCCGCTCCTCCCTTTACCTTTTCCAGTATCCCCTTGCGGATATCTTCAGGAATAACGCTCCATTTGATCTTGCCGATGATGATGGCGTTGTGCCTGTAGGCAGGGCTGAGTAAAACCATCGCCCGTTCGTTCAATGCCTGTTCGGTCGGGATGTCAGCATAAAATGAGTACACTCCATCACCCTTCCACGACTGGTACCATTCCCACTTGCCACGAGGGTTAAAATTGTTGCTGGTGGTGACAATATCCACTTTGGCATCAAGGCGGGAGGCCAGTTCAACCGACTCGTGAGCCGCTTTAAGAGGCATAAAGACAAGAAGGTTCAACTGCCCGGTGGCCAGAGGGCGGCCCCATTCTATCCTGGGCGTGAAATAGCTTCCGGGGTAATTGCCGAACCTCGTGTTGCTGTGCTTGTAGTCCGGCGGCGTCTGCCGGCTGGCTTCCGTCACCGTCTGCGCGGAAAGCTCGGAAACGACCATACCGAACAAAGCCATTAAACCAAATACAACCCTTTTCATTTATATTTCCTCTGTATTAGTTTTTATAACTTAAATGCGTAAATATTAAGTTAGTTCTATCATACTTAACCGGCGCCAAACAGATAGTCCTTGTCCCAGCCAAACCCGTCAAATTGGCTGAAATAGCCAATTCGGGGTAGCCATTCCCCTTCAACAATCTCGCCCAAACGATTCTTGTCTCCGAGTTTCTTCAGGGTCTGCCAATATCGGCTCCGCTCAGTGCCGAT
>JBAXBM010000224.1:0-3769 GCA_037141995.1 Candidatus Omnitrophota bacterium | reverse complement strand
CGGCCGCAAGGTTAAAAAATCGACCTTGCCTACCGGAAAAGATAATGGTTTTGATAATGCGATCCCGATCAAAGACCCAGCGCAAACCACATGATACTCAGGTGCATTCTCACAAAAATACTTCAACGCCGTCAACGCACGATCACATGCCTGGATCTCATCAAAGATAATCAAGGTCACCGCAGGCTTTATAGCCTTGCGACAAAACACCCCTAATTCGGTGATAATACGCCGTGGATCAAGATCTCGCTCAAAACATTTCTGCAAAGCACTATCGCCTTCAAAATTAAAATAAGCCACATCCGCATACGCCTGCCGTCCAAATTCCTTAAGAAGGTACGTCTTGCCAGACTGACGCACACCCTTAATGATCAATGGCTTGCGGTCATTTGCTTTTTTCCAGATACTGAGATCTTTTATCGCTGTTCTGTCCATATTTCAAATATACCATGATATGTGCCAAAAACGCAATATATATTGCTTATTTGGCACATAAAACGCAATTATATGAAACTAGCCTGTGAGGATGTGGGATTTGACTTGCGGTTTCACGCCCCCCAGAAATTCCGAAAGGCTTTTCAGGGGATTGACACCGATGATCACCGGTGACACGCCGGAGGCATTCTGCAGGCGGGCGAGCATGGCGGGGTCGAGGTTGAATTCAATCGCCGGGCCATGGGTGTTGGTGGTCATGTTGAGTTGGGAGGGATTAAGGTCGATACCGCCATCTGATGAATTATCACACCAGCAGAATATGTATTGTTGGGGATAAAGTCAACGCCAACACCCCCTAACGCATGACCTCTGCCAATTGCATATCCCCCTTGATCAGATCATTAACAATCGCTGATATATTGGTTTTACGCTGGCGCGCCAGGCGACCGACAAATGTTGCCGACTCCTGGTTTAAATAAACCGGAAGGTTCAAATGCGTATTCTTCTTAAAAAATTTTCCCCTTTTAGCTGTTGAAAAATCGTACTCTTTTTTCATACCCCTTAATCCCCCCAATATTGCCGCTGTTCTTTCTTGGTCGCCTTACGAACAGAAAATATCCTTATCAACACGAAATCATCAACCTTATCCTTAAACGTGTGATGAACGACGCACACGCACTGCGCCCCTGTCATCCCCATCGTTATCCATCTTTCTTCATGCTCATCATGCCCCGCATCCAACAACGTTAAGGCCCTGGGGTCATTAAAGACCACCACCGATTCTTCAAAACTAATGCCATGCTTCCTTTGATTAAGCCTCGCCTTTAAACCCGGATTGTGCAGTAACCGTTATTCCTCGACGATACCGTATGCACAAAAACCTGCGTTATTATTCCAACTGGCCTTCTACAATTTTACCGTCAAGAAAAGGCCCGGGTTCAACCCGCATTACCTTTTTCTATTGAAAAATGCGGGTTAAAGGCACGTTAAAGGTACAAGAATTGCGGATCACATGACGATCAGCAATAGCTGACGTATCGGATCGAAGCGATAATGCAGCTTACCGCTGTTGTCTGGGTGGGGAATTCTAAAAATAAATAGCAAAATAATGTCTGTTCTAATTATACATATGGGGTGATAGGGAAACCACTCACAGTCGTTTCCCGCATTTTCCAACGATTTTCAGCTTTTCAGATGACGCACGCACCATCAGAACAGTCCCACAAGGTGCAATCAGTAACTTACCAGTAACAGCTTCCAGGCTCAGTAATTTTGCTGGTTTTCAGGAAAAACCAGGTTGCTAATTTAATATTTGTTCTGATCGGGGTAAAATCTACCACCCTTCCTCAGCTGATCCCTGCACAACCAGGAAGACGCTAGGACCAATTCATACTGCTGACACCTAAAACGGACAAAGAACCCTATAGGGGACACCGTAGATTAGAAGAGCCAAGGTTCTTCTAGGGGGCTAGAGTTTACAGAGCACATGTTAGATAAGAATGGTTCCCCTTTATCCTTAATCTGGGTAGGGGGAAACCATTCTCCAGCAGACACCTAACCCAGACAAATTAGGGATAATCAATGAACTAAGGAATACTTTATGCTTAATATTCTTTCCTTACTACAGCCGGAAAGATCAGATTATCAGCCAGAGTTAACGGAGCGGGTTTACAGTACTGCCGATCAGGTAGCATATCGTTCAACATATGAGGATGCTAAAAATTATATGGTATTAACTCGATATGCTTCTGGTCAGTATTCGATTAATGGGGCATCACCTGAAATGATTGATAGGCTGGGCGATACCATTGATGTTCGGAAGAAATGCAAGAGACTTTAATACCGTTTAACTTTAAAAAATTTTTAATATTTTAGTATGCGTCCGGTAGATACAGGAGACCAGGACGGATGCGGGTCATTATGCTGTGATCAAAACGACACGGTTATTGGCGTCCGCTAATTTAGCTTTATTTGATGACAATAAATTTTAGAACTTCAGCATAGTTTCGGAGTACAACAACGATCGCTTTATCTTTCTCATAACTCTCACCACCAAACATGTCATGATATATTCGGTATAATGGTCCATTCGAGCCATCGTTCCGATTAATATAATATTGATCGCCTGATCCTAAAAGGCAGCCGCCAACAGGAACAAACCCTTCTTTAGCAACTACAATCCCTGGATATAAGTTCTCTGTTTCATAGCGAATGCTTATTTCATCAAAGATCTCAAAGTTTGCACCTAATTCTGAGAGATCACTCTCTTCTGGGATATCGATTTCCCTTCCGTCAAGAGAGTGTTGGTTAACAAATGTCTTCCAATATTCAGGGATCATTTATTTACTCCGTTGAACCGGGTCCACTATAGGTATCTATAGGTATCTATCCAGATAAATTAGCAAAATATGATTTAATATTGTATATTTATTATATTTATTACATTTGTGTGTTTGTAAAAAAATCGTTGAGAGATCGAATGTGTTTGTTAATGTTTCTTTATTAAAAAAAGTTTTTCGCGGATTTATGGCAATTATTGTTGCCGTGGAATTTGCAGGATCAGTGCATGCTCAGAATGCCATTGTGATGCCAGAGCCCGGCACAATGGTGTCTTTGAGTGAATCATTTATCCCGCCGCTTTTAAAAGGCATCAAGGTTCATCCGGACAATCCATTCCGTCTGGATTTTATTCTCGACAAGGGAAATTCCAGTGATTCTTCGGCGCAGTTGAAAGCTGAATCAACGCGCCTGGTTAAATACTTCCTTGCTTCTGTAACTGTTCCGGAGAAAGATCTTTGGGTTAATTTGTCGCCGTATGAAAAAGACCGTATTGTCCCGGAGGCATTTGGTGTGACGGAGATGGGGAGAGATCTGCTGGCACAGGATTATATGCTCAAGCAGATCACGGCAAGCATGATCTATCCGGAAGGCGAGACGGGCAAGGTGTTTTGGGGAAAAGTTTACGCGGAAATGCAAAAGAAGTATGGGACAACCGATATTACTGTTGATACTTTTAATAAGGTGTGGATCATTCCTGAGAAAGCAGTTGTTTATGAGAATAAAGGTGCTGCCTTTGTGGTCGATAGCAAGCTAAAAGTTATGTTGGAAGAGGATTATCTGGCTTTAGAGAATAATAAAGCAACACAAGCTCAGGTTGTGCCGCTGACAAACAAACTGGGTTCTGATATTGTCCGTGAAATTGTCATCCCGATCCTTGAAAAAGAGGTTAATGAAGGGAGGAATTTCGCGCAGTTGCGGCAGGTGTATCATTCGCTTATTTTGGCAGTCTGGTATAAAGACAAGGTCAAAGAGAGCCTGTTGGGCAAGGCGTATG
>JBAXBM010000223.1:0-3813 GCA_037141995.1 Candidatus Omnitrophota bacterium | reverse complement strand
TCAGCGCGATGTTGACACTCATTCGCCGCCGCGCCCCTGACAAAAGATTCGAGATACCCGCGGTTATTCTCGCCGACACTCCCCACCGTTTTCAGATTTTTTAATGCGGCAAACCGCGCCTTGCGCGCCTCAAGCGCTGTTTTGACCTGGGGTGTCATCATCTTGATATCATACGCGGACTGCGCCGCCCAGGCACCAGCTGTCCCCGCCACAAACACCGCCACAAGCACGGAACAAAAAAACTTTTTCATACATTCCCCCCTTATTTCGTTTGACCGCCGCTGATCATATCCTCGATACCGGAAGCGGTCTTTTCAAGCCCCTTGATATCAATGGTAATATGCGCGTTAATGGTGATCGGACGATTGGGATCTCCAATCGCCTTAAAAGTACAGCCGCTCACCACCGCCATGCACAGGACAAAATACCCGATCATCTCTATCCGTTTCATGCCACCTCCTCATTTCAAGAACTTTTGCCCGTACGCCGCCAGGGACGCCAGGGTCCCGTCGGTATTAATATCATGCACAATATTCAATTCAAGATTAATCTCCCGGCTTCTCAATTTCAATTCACCGGAAAATTTCCCCTGCGGGCCGCCCTTCATTGTAAACGAAAAAAGTTCCATGGCAAGCTTTCCGCCATTGCGGATCAAAAGATCCAGCCTTTTCTTTTCACGCGACTGCGGCAAATACTGGGTCAACGCCCCCAGCAATGACGCGCTTATCTTACCGCCGGCCGGTATCATCAGATCCGCATCCACGGCTTTAATCGCAACAGCATCGCCGGCAAGTTTCACGGACCCTGTCACCGCCCCATTCAGCTGATCGGCAAGCTCGCGGTTGATATCAGAAAGCCTTGCCATATCGCAGCCTTCGACAAATATCTCCCCGGTATATGCCGGCAGCTGCCCCGTACGCACAACGGCCTGCCCTGTCACCCGCCCGCCATAAGCCTGCATTTTAGCAGCACGGACTTCTATCCCGGAATTCTTTATAATAACGAAAGCAGAAACTTCCCGCGCGTTTATTTTATCCCAAACAAACTCCGCCGCGGTGACCGGGCCGCTCAATCCCTCGCTTGTCAGCGTGAACTGCGCCCCGGCATCTGCCGCATCCGCCAGATCATACCGCGCATGCATTTTTTCTGACGCCAATAAAATCCGCCGCTCCCCACCCCACAAAGACTGCAAGCCGGTCACAAGCACGCCGGGAGTTTCCAAAACCATCGGTTTCCCGTTAACCTTTAATTCAAGCAAAATATCCTTCATCTCAACCCGTCCCGGCAAAGAAAAATGCTGGCTCCCGATATGGAGCCCCTTCACCACAACACCGGCATGCGCCGATAAAGCACGGCGGCATAATACCCGTGTCAACCAGGGCGTTTGCAGCACACTCATCATCAGGATCACCAGTGCCATCACAACCATCAGCATAAACCAACGCATAAGCCCGCCCTTCATCTATGCCTGCCAACGTATCAAATCAACCTTGCCGCTATCTCGTCCAGCACCAGCCGCCCGCGGCCTGTGGCACGGATATTCATTTCATTCCCGATCAAAAAACCGCCTTCGATCAGGCGGGAGATCTCATCACGCCGGTCTTGGGCCAATACCACATCAAATCGTTTCTCCAGCCCGGCTATATTTACACCGGCATTCATCCTGAGACCGAATACAAGCGTTTCCATCATCCTTGCCTGCGGCTCCAGCCTTTCTTGCCCCGCCACCGCCCGCCCGGCAGAACGGATCATCGCGAGGTACCGCGGCAGGGTATCCGCATTCCAGGACCGTTCACCGTCGAAATGCGAATGCGCCCCCATCCCCAACCCCACATAATCACCGCCCTGCCAATAATGAATATTATGCCGCGACTCAAGCCCAGGGCGCGCAAAATTGCTGACCTCATACTGCCGGAACCCCGCCGCATTCAGACGCTCACACGCGCATTGATACAATTCAGCCTGCGCCTCGGCTGACACACACACCCCCTGCACATGAAAAACACTGCGTTCTTCGACGGTCAAGGCATAAACCGCGACGTGCTCACTGCCCAAGGAGACAAGGGCATCAATGTCAGCACAAAGCTCCTTCAACGTTTGCCCCGGAAACCCGAACATCAAATCAACATTAATATTATCAAAACCGGCCGCGCGAAGCACGTCAAAAGCGTGAAAGTTTTTTTCAGGCCTGTGTGTCCGCCCCAGCCAAGACAGATACGGCAGGTTAAACGACTGCGCGCCGAAACTCAAACGGTTAAACCCCAGCCTTTTGAGGAGCACAGCCTTTGCCGGCGTGACGCTCTCAGGGTTCATCTCAAACACCCGCTCCCCATGCCCGACGGAAAAATACCCTTCGATCAGGCTGTTAAGCCGCTCAATGCCTTCCTCACTCAGCAAAGACGGCGTCCCCCCGCCCACGTAAAGTGAAACAATATCCTGCCCCCCGCGGCAATCCGCCTCAATCCGCAGCGCCTCCAGGTACGCTTCTTCACGAAAAGATTTCCCGGATACAACAGCAAATGAACAATACGGGCACTTGCAGGCGCAACACGGGATATGAATATAAAGCGCCGTTTTCACAAGATGATCCTCTTTTCCTGCAGGGAGACGGGTGTTTTTTGCGGCACATCATCCCCTGATTTTACTCTCGTCGACAAAAGGAGATGTTTATCACTCAAATATTATAAATAATGAAAAAATTTATGAAATATTTTTTGCAACTTAGAATACAGATGTTATTATAAAAACATGATTCAACATTCAACCATGAAAGGAGAAAATAACATGGCTTGCTCAACAAAAGGTTGCACCAAGGGCGTCACCAAAAAAGCCCCTGCCAAGAAAGCACCCGCCAAAAAAGCGGTTCCAGCAAAAAAGACGGCGAAGAAGAAGTAAAATTTCTGCGCCATGATTATCATAAAAAACCCTCCGGAATCCCGGGGGGTTTTTTATGATATCAACCGGATCAAAGCGTATCATTATTAAGGCATATTTCAAACAATTATTAAAAGTTCAGCATCATTTCTTTTGCTTCCGCAGAGATTTTAATCCCGGTTGCCGTAGCGGTGCGCCGGGCCATGGCCGCGCGGGCCGTATCAGATTGTTCAGCCAGGGAAGCAATCAGCTCTTTATAAATCAACGCATCCGTTCGGACAGACCTGGCGGCCATGCGCGCGCGTTCCAACGCTTCTTTTTTGTCATGAATAATCCGTCGAAACGCGCTGGATAAAACAGGATCCAGCAGGCAATACCCCAGATATTCGTTCGCCTGCCGGTAAAGGGCATCGACCTCGGCAAAAGCGCCGGCATCAGCCAGTTTCAATATCGCAATCCCCTGCGGAGCATCCTCCAGCAGGTCAAGCCCGGCAAGGACCCCGGACGTGACCGGGACGCCGGGCCACGACAACTCCTCCAGGGCGGCCGCGGTACCCCTGCCTGAACTCCGGAATTTTTCAAGCGCATCACGCCAGCGGTGAAGTTTATCCTGCGCACATTGATCAAATTTCTGAATGAATGTCCGCGCCGGGAAGACCTCCTCATAACTGTCGTCCGACAGGACCTGATCACCGGTGATTTCAATTACCTGCTGGATGCGCTTCTTATCCAAACCCAGCCGCTCCAGGGCCTGCGCCAGCACATGGATACGGCGTCGCCCGTCAGCTAAAGAAATCCCGCCGGCACCTGTGATCGCATCAAAAGGCTGAACAGATTTCTGGCAAACCCGCATGGCTTCAACAAGCCCCAGCCCCTGATTAACCTTAAGGCACTCCTTCTCGGATTGGCGGCTCAACCGGTCTGATACCCCTTCAGCAC
>JBAXBM010000222.1:0-3814 GCA_037141995.1 Candidatus Omnitrophota bacterium | reverse complement strand
CATCATCTCGGCTGGAAAACCAGGTGGATTGAATTCCAGGGCGGGCACACCTTTGCTCCGCCGGAAGCCTATTTGGAAGCCGCGGAATTTATCAAGGAACAACTGCAACAAAAATAATAGAATTTTTGCCTGCCCGCCTTGTTTTTCACTGGACTATGTGGTATAGTCCAGTTGAAAGCACTCGCATCATAGAAATCAAACATGTTTAGGACAAGGAACCTGTCATGTTAAACTTTTCAATAACCATAAAAACCGGAACACCCATTTACGGGCAGGTAATTTATGCCGTAAAGAAAGCCATTGTTTCCGGTCAATTAAGGCCAGGGGATCCCTTCCCTTCTGTGCGCGAGCTCGGAAGAGAATTAAACATCAACCCTAATACCGCGCGAAAAATCGTAAGTTATTTGGCCCAAACAGGCATGCTGGAAATCAAACCCGGCATCGGCAGCGTGATTCACGGCTATGGCGATGCCAAACCGGGATACCGCCAGATAATTTTAGGCCAGGAGATTGAAAAAATTGTTGTTGAAGCCAAAAGGGCCGGCATCGAAAAAAAGGATGTCATTCAGGCATTCAATCATCATTGGGAGAAGGCTTAAGGAGAAAAAGACCATGGACCATGCCATTGAAATCATGTCTTTAACCAAAAAGTTCGGCCGCCGCGCGGTGGTGGATCATTTGAACCTGCAGGTTCCTTACGGCCGGATCTATGCCCTGCTGGGCCCTAACGGCGCGGGTAAAACAACAACGGTGCGGATGTTGATGAATATATTTCAACCCGACCAGGGCGAAATACAGATTTTAGGGACGAATTCCCTGAAATTGGGACCGAAAGAATTTTCAAAAATTGGATATGTTTCAGAAAACCAGGAACTGCCGGAGTGGATGACCGGAAAAGAATTCCTGCGCTTTTGCCGGACCATGTATCCTGCCTGGGATGACGGCTTTTGTGTTTCCCTTATCAAACTCTTTGATTTGCCTGTTCAGGAAAAAATCAAGCATATGTCCCGCGGCATGAAAATGAAACTCTTACTGACCTCATCCTTGGCGTATCATCCCAAATTACTGGTGCTTGATGAGCCTTTCAGCGGCCTTGATCCGTTTGTACGCCAGGAATTCATTGCCGGGATCCTGCGCTTAACGGATGACGAAGAATGGACGATATTTGTCTCTTCCCATGACATAGAAGAAGTAGAACGCCTGGCCGATGGGGTGGGCATCATGGACGAAGGCGAACTTCTGGTTAATGAATCTTTAGAAGATTTGGAAAATCGATTCCAGCAGGTTGAAGTAGCGCTCGATGAGCATGCCACAATCCCGGCGCAGTTACCGAAAGAATGGCTGTCTTTTCAAACCAAAGGGCGCGCGGTCACTTTCGTGGACTCACAGTACAGGGAAAACAGCAGCCCGCAGATTATTCAGGCGATTTTCCCCGGCGGCACAATCAATATCACACCATTAAATTTAAGAGAAATATTCTTAATATTCGCGCATAATTGGCGGGAAACAAAGGAATCTGCATGCTGAAAGCTTTCGTTATCATTTTCATCAAAGATTTACGCAAAATCCGATGGCTGCTGGCAATCCTTGCGGGAGCACTCGGCGCGCACCTCGCCATGAGTATCTTTGCCGGCCCATGGATCGCTTTTCATCCCATGCAGGCGAAAAATTTTGAACGCCTATATGAATGGCAATCCTATCTCCTGAGTTTCGTCGAATTGATGATTATCATTTCTGTAGTTCAAGCAGATTCTTTACACCGCAATACTGCTGTTTTATTAACCCGGCCTGTTTCATGGAGCGCGGTCTGCACCGCCAAAATGTTCATGGCTTTCCTGGCAGCCATTGTTTTCCCCCTTACGGCAGAATGGTTTATATGGCACTATTATTCAGTCCCCTTTCCCAAAACAATGCTGGCGTTGATTGATTCCGGCGTGTTCCAGGTATTCTTTGCGGTCAATGTGTTCTTCATGGCGGCCATAACACCGGATATCAAAAAATGTTTCTTGATACTTATCATCGAACCCGTCCTGTTAAATTGGGGCAGCTATTTTTACAGGGATTTCTTTTGCTTCTCACCTGAGGGCATGGAAGAGTCCGTTGTCTTTTATCAAGCCATCCTTTTTTCCATTTTTAACATCATTTTGATCTATTACCATTACCGTCACCGCAGGATACCGAAGACTATCGGATGCTTTATCTTAAATTGTCTTTGTGCCCTGTTCCTGTCGTTTGTCCTGGCAAAAAATTTCAATATCTTTGCATTCAAGAAAGAATCTTCAGCGTCTTTCGGGCAAATTGCCAAAGCCATCGATGTAAAACCGGAATTTATCCGGCACAGCATTTCCGGTGACCAGATATCTTTTGATATCTTTCTAAACCAAAACGCCGATCTGTTGCGGCAGGGGTTCCGCATCGCGACACAGTTTAAAACAATGAAAGGAACTTCACTCCTCAACAGCATCTCCCTGGCCTCCCCCAAGGCACAGTTTTATTCAAGAATAAATTATCAGATTTATACCCCGTATCCCATGAACAGCTATGTTAGCTCATTGAGCCGCTTAATCGGAAATCCACGCATCATGAATCTTCCCCCTGCCAACGAACCGCTGGATTACAATCTTTTCCCTGACAACGGGTCAGACGCCTACTTTAATAAACTGGTATTTGAGGGCAATGCCGCGATCCTTAACGCTAAAATTAACTTACGGATTGATCAATTAACGGTTGGAGCCGCATGCGACCTGTCCCATCCCGGTCACGCATCCTGTTCAACGCCTTATTATCGTGTTTTAAGAACAATCCGTCAGCATGACGCCGCTTTTGTGATATTTTCCCGCATTACCCCCTCTGCGCGCCTAGATCTAACACGATCCACTTTCTTATGGTTTAATTATAATAATGCCTATTTTATCAAAAACACCTCGTCTCAAGAAGCCCTCTCAGGGACACCTGTTAATACCAATGGCATTTTTTACCTTCCCCTGGGCCTCACCAATCCATTATCAAAAAACAAATCTCCACTTTACCTTGCCCTGATGGCCGAAAAATTTCAATTCCCGGAAAATCCCATGACATCGCTCAACAAAGATTGGTTTCAGCACGCGCAATTTATTGCCATTGAACCCAAAACCATGGGTTATTTAAATTTGCCTATTGAATATCGATTCAAACCGGGATGTCCTGAAGAAACGCCGGAAAAATTTAAATTTTATGATGAAGAGAAATGCTTTATCTATCCCATTGCCAATCAAAATAATTTCTAACTGATTTTCACCGGAGGATCTGGCATGCGGCTTGTCGGCGAGTTACTAAAAAAAGATATCAAAAGGCTGCGCTGGGGATTATGGCTGTTAGGCGCGCTTTTAATGGCGCATTTATTTCTTAGCTTGAATATTGTTGGCTTGATGTCAAATGGCCCGCAATTTGAAGATTATTATAATGGAAAATTTTTAAGATTATATACCACAAGCCGCGAACTCCTGTCTGTTGTAATAATATTGTTAACGATTATTTTAGTCCAGGAGGATTCATTGCGGCGGCCTGGATCAGGCGCCCTGACCCGGCCCATATCCTGGCAAACACTCCTCACATCAAAAGTTTTGTTCACACTGTCTTTTCTGGTGATCCCGCCCGTTATTTTAGAATTGCTCGCATTGAATTTCTGGCACGTAACAAGTTCATCGATAACGCTATCGGCGTATGAATTATTATTTTGGCAGGTGTGCCTGGCTTCCTTTGTTTTTTTACTGGCAGCGATGGTCGAGTAGATATCTATTTCAATACCCCTCACGGAACCGTACGTGCGGCTTTC
>JBAXBM010000221.1:0-3814 GCA_037141995.1 Candidatus Omnitrophota bacterium | reverse complement strand
CGATAATATTTCCCGCCTCTTAACCAGACCGTAATCCCGCCGGGAGGCAGGCCGTGAGCAATTTTATAGGCCCGCACCGTATCCCGGGCTTTCTCCAGCGTGGCAAACGGTTTACTTAATGAACCATCACCGGTGGTATCGCTGCCATTGGTTGCCACATAGAAATTAATGCTGGTACTTCGCGGTCTGGTGGTAAAAGTCTGATCCGCGGAAATTGCTATATTTCCCACCACATCGGCGGACTTGACTCTGTAATGATAGGTTGTCCCGGGCTGAAGGTTTTGCAGAAGGACAGCGTGCGGAATGGCTTTGGAGGCTTCCACCGGCGACTGATTGCCGTAAGCCGCTGTCAAACCCCATTCGAGCTGGCCATCAGTGATTTCCGTGGTTGACCAGAGGATATCCGCTGTATCTTCCGTAATCAACGGCACATTGATCCGCCAGAACTCCGGTGGCGTGTGATCTTCGGCAACCTTCAGGGTCACCGGCGTATCGGTAAGATTATAATTGGCCGCTTTATCCCGGCACCGGACATAATACGTTACGCTTTTCCCGCTTTCCAGGCCCTTAACGTCCATGGCTGACGTATTAGCATCAATGAATGAAAAAATCCCGGTCATGTCCTGATACGCCACCCCCGGCTTATCTGAAAACCGGCAAGCCGCGGCTTCATCCGTCGTCACACGAATCTGGTCATACCGGCTCCAGGACGGTACATCACTGCCAAAAGCGGGATATGTTTGTGTTATTACGGGTGGGGTTGTGTCATTAGCCAATGCCGGATTATAGAGGATCGCAATCTCCCGCTCGGTCAACACGCGATTATAAAGACGAACCTCATCAATGATCCCATTGAAATTATTGGTATTCCATCCTTTGCTGCCAATGCATCGCAGGACATTGTTAGCCAGCGGATTGGCAATCTCCCGGGAACCGGAAATCAAATTATCAACAATCGCGAAAGCGCTTTTACCGTCATACCCAAATACAATATGATGCCATTGATCCGCCTGACTCTTGAAATCGAATAAGGTAACTTGATTTGGATGAAGAGTTATTCCCTTTGAATTGACAGAAAACCCGTACACCGTATCAACAGACAATATCGCAAAAAGACCATAATATGGATCCCCGGTATTAGGAAACGGTGTGGCCAATTTGATCCATAACGACATGGTCCACTGGCTTAACCCAATCGGCTTGGATGTCTTCACATATTGTCCGCCCGGCGCGGCTTCAAACTTGATAGCTTTTCCGAATTTTCCATCCACCCAAAGCGGCCCATTGGTCAGGGTCCCGTTGTTAGCAGAAACCGACTGATCCCGGGCCACAATACCTGTCCCTTCATCAAAGGTCCAGTACCCGACCAACCCATCGTTTAAATCTGCCTGCGCCCCAGAGACCATCAGCAGCCAGCCGGCAAACCAGGCCATCATGATCAGTGATTTCCGCATAAAAGTCTCCTGCATTAACCCAGGCGCAGATCAGCCTTTATGCCTGAAAGGCTTTCCGCACAAAGGGCGCTATATTAAGTATACATTATTTAAAGGAAGGAAGCAGAATGAAAGCCCCGGTCTCCATATAGCTGGAAACCAGGGCTTTATATTGACCTAACGCAAAAGCAGACAGATACTTGTTTATTTATTCTTTAAAAATAGATTCAAGTTCATCCTTGAAGGCTTTCTTTGCTTTTTCTTTAATCACCATTGTTTCTTTTTTAGCTTTCATGGCATCCATAACAGCATCCGCCATCTTTTCCATTTTCTTCCCATAAACCTTCTTAATCTTATCTTTCATGATCTCGATCATCGCCTGCCGTTTAGCCTCATGTGCAGCACACATCAGGATTTTCATTTTATTTTCGATACAACATTCCTTACCTTCACAGCACTTCTCCCCACCGTGCACATTGGCGGCAATCGTATTCTGAGGTACTTCACACGTTCCTGTTTTACCATCACAACTCATATGATTCTCCTTTATTATTTTTTAACCCTTAACTGAATAAATGACCCCCTTTAATATATTGTACACTGTTCATCGTTACATTCTTCAAAAAAAATCCTGCACCGCGCTCAACATGCCCTATTTATTTCTTCCACACAACCTGAGCAGTTGCGGCAGCTGCTTTTATAACTTCATCCTAAGCTATTTTTTAAAATATTATACCTTCAATTTCAAGTTTTCCTCAATGCATGCCGTCAAATCAGTCAAGCTCACCGGCTTGGCAATACCAGGATAATCATTGACCATGGTTTTATCCTTGGCTGATTTACTCTTGGCTACAAGCGCCGTTATAAAGACAATAGGAATTCCCTGACAGGAAGAACACTCTTTTAACTCACGGGCAACCTGGCATCCATCCATATCCGGCATCATCACATCAAGCAAAATCAGGTCAGGACAAAATTCCTTAACCGCATCACACACCCTGCGCCCTTTATTTTCAACCCTTACATTGTAAATTGATTTCAAGTTGGCCTTTACTCCCCGCGTGAACGCCTCTTCATCATCAACAACAAGGATTCTCTTTTTAATCATATTCCCGCTCCGGTTATAAATTAAACCACAACCTGGCACAAACACCCTGTCCGTCTTCATTATTCTCAACGGCTATCTTACCACCATGCAGCTCCATGATATTCCTTACAATAGACAATCCAAGCCCCGTGCCACCCACATCTCGTTTTGTTGTTACAAAAGGGACATACAAATCCTTTAGAACGCTCTCCGGGATTCCGGAGCCGTTGTCTTCAATCTGAACGATTATCATCTGCCGTTCATCGCTTGATCCTGTCCGAAAAGTCCTGATTTCCAATTCCCCTCCGGCAGGCATGGCCTGAACCGCATTCATCAAAAGATTTACAAAAACCTGTTCAATTTTGTTCTTGTCAATACCAACCATCGGAATATCTTCCCCGAAGCTCTTTATCACACGGACATGATTCTTTTCA
The DNA here is from genome assembly GCA_037141995.1 of Candidatus Omnitrophota bacterium. GTDB lineage: Bacteria > Omnitrophota > Gorgyraeia > Zapsychrales > Fredricksoniimonadaceae > Fredricksoniimonas. The sequence goes on along the minus strand of JBAXBM010000221.1, from coordinate 860 downwards.
AGAATATACTTCACTAACGTCAAAGACCTGTCAATCAAAGCATGGATATCCTGCATTTTAATATCAAGATCTGAACTCGCTGAAAAATCCAACAGCCCTTTGATGATCGTATCCGCACGACTCACCGCATTCTCAGCATCTTCTAAACTGGCAATCACATCCTCATCCTGTGATTTAACATTTTGCTTAAGATAATCAACACTCATTTGAATAACGGCCAGCGGGTTTTTAACCTCATGCGCCACCCCGGCTGCTAATTTACCAATAACTTCCATTTTTGCCGTCTGAATAAGCAATGACTGCGCCGCCTTTAATTCTTCATTTTTTCTTTTCTGATCACGATAAAGAAACACCGCAGACGATAACAATATCAAGACGATGATCCCGCCGAAGATAATATTATCGCGCGCATTCTTATTAACAGGCCCGGCAAACGAGTCATAATCTTCAACGGCAACCAGAGACCAAACATGCGCTCCAAAGTATATCGGAGAAAATGCGGCAATAGATTTCTCCGCCTTATGAGGACTGTCTAAAGGAAACAACAGATACTCACCAGATCCCTCCTCCCCCCAGCCGAGCTTATCCATTAACATGCCGAAGCTTGTTTCTTTAAGTGATAAGTTATTATCCTGAAACAATGTTAATAGACTTTGACCAAGGTAATGCGTATCGGGGTAACTCAACAATCTGCCTTCTTGATCCAAAAGGAAAAAATATGTATCACCCCCTTGATGCGTGCTGATAAATGAATGCAGTGTTTCTAAACGAATCACAGCCCGCAACAATCCAATAAACTTACCCTGCCTGAATACGGACTGATCATAATTCACAACTGATGCTCCTGACGCTGTCTTGTA
>JBAXBM010000220.1:0-3876 GCA_037141995.1 Candidatus Omnitrophota bacterium | reverse complement strand
ATTGACAGCCTGGGCTGTCAATGCCTGGTTTTCAGCCGTCAACTGCGTATTGGCGGATAAAAGAGACGCTGCCGTGTCCTGGATTTCACTCAAAGATGCTTTCCAGCGCGGAAGCCCAGACTGCTCCGCCACCGGCGCGGGAACAGATACCGCAGGCACGAGCATATAACGGTCAAGTTCGGCATCAACAACCTTCATGTCACGGACAGCCGCACATGCGGTGCCGCGCCCCGCAACCAGGAAAATCAATGATAAGAATATAAATAATATTTTATTCATGCGCACCCATTATAACGAGAGCCACCCATGTTCGCAAGAAAGTCTTTAAGAGAAATTTTTATATATTTTAAAAAAGAGAAAGCTGATCCGCTCCCTGTATCTTAAAATTAGGTTTTTCAACGCCGAAACGCGCAATCAAATCACGGAATGTCCGCACATTATAATCCGGGGCCAGCAAAAACAATCGGCCCATAATCCCGACAAGGATATCAACGTCTGCCGCCGCACGGTGCGTTGTCCCGACGGCAATTCCCAAAGAATGGGCAATGTACGCCAGGCGCTGGCTCGTCAAATGAGGCAAAAAACTTTTTGATATCTTCATGGTGTCAAGGACAGGAATACCTTCATGAAATTTCCGGCCGGCCAATGCAAGTTCATAGCTCACAAACTTGATATCAAAAGAAGCATTGTGCGCCACCAAACAACTGCCGCCGGTGAATGCCATGAATTGCGATAAAACCTCGGCTGCTCTCGGAGCATCCTTCACCATCTCTTCCGTGATTTGATTCAATTTCTGCGCCTCAGGGTTAAGCGGCCTCATCGGATTAACAAAAGAAGAATACCTCCCGATAATCTTCCCCTGGCGCACACGGGCCGCCGCCAGTTCAATGATACGATCTCCATCGACAGGAGAAAGCCCTGTAGTTTCCACATCAAAAACCACATAATCCATATCTGCAATATTCATGTTCATCTCCCCATTCCGCAGGCACACTCATCGCGGGCGATCAAGCGGCGTTACCACATAAACCGGCTCCATCCGCTCCGGCCGCCAGGACATCTTGGCCCGTGCCAGCCTTTCCCCCGCCATGGCATCCATTCCGTTAATCCAGCGATATTTTTCCAGCGCAGCCTCCGCACAAAACCGGCTGAAAACAAAAGCGGGCAGTCCTTTAACCGACAGATCCACCACCTCCAATAACACACAAAACACATCCTCTCCCAACGCGTACCCAAACGTATACGCCGCAATATCCCCATCAATCTCAAGTACCCGGCCCATGAGCCCCAACGCTCCCGCATGCGCCAGAAGGAGCCGGTGGACATCACGATTTTCTTCCAGCATCCAGCCATAAACATCATTCTCATGCTGCTTCCGCCGCCCGAGCATCCAGCGATCAAAGAGGGCGGCACACCCGTTGAAATCCTCCCTGGCATACGGCCGCAACCCCGGCATCTGCGGATGCGCCCGCTTGAAAATATTGACATCCCCGCGGCGTGACTTGTACGCTTTCCCGCGAAGAGAAACAACATCTTCCCGCCGATAAATATATTCATGCCCGGACAAAGATACCTGATAAACCCGCGGATCAAACAAAGGCAAATCCCCGGTTGCAACCCCCTCAATCCGCGACAAACTGCCGCCGCGATTAATAGCATGCATCCGCTGAAAACAGGCCGCGATAACCGCCGGAACAACATCCTTCCCCTGCGGCGGCCAGTACATGAATACACCCGCCGGTTGTCTGGCAAAGACACACACGGCCCCATTAATTTCTTCAACATCAAAATCAAAAAAATCCTGCCAGGCAAACATATTGATAAAATGCCGCGAAGACAATGCCTGTGGCGGCGACAACGCCAAAGCGGCCTCGATGTCCGCCCTGACCACCTGCAGGGATGCGCCGGGATCAAACGCAAAAACTTCCTCCACCTCGCCAGGTGAAAGGGAATAATCGGGAAAACAGCACGCATTCCGATAACAATAGGACTTCACGTCCCGACGATTAAAGAAATCCCTGATCAGCGCCACCCGGCGCTCCCACACCGCACCATTGCGTTCTGCCATCACCGCCGGACAGCTGATATGGGCATAAATCCTAAAGCCTGTCTTCTCATGAGACAACAAAAACGGATAAAGACGGCACTCCAGGGGCCGGGCCGTATAAATACGGCAATGATGTGTTGCCGCATCCAAGAAGATGCATGCGTTTGCCCCCCGGCAAGAACACAAAGCCACGCGCTCAGCTCCGTCACGCCAGGGAATATCCTCCGCTAACACACCTATCGCCAGCACATCTTCCGGTGTGAGCCGCGGCGCCCAATCTCCCGATGGATCGTGAAACAAACAGCACGCACGGCAATCGAGGCATTGCGCCGAAGTTAAAAACTGCGGGACATCCACAGGTGTTATTTCACCGCGCTGCCCACAACCACATCACGGTCAGGCTGAAGGATTGAAACCCCCTGATCATCAGAAGCCGCCAGCAGCATGCCCTGCGATTCAACCCCGCGTATCAATGCTGGCGCAAGATTAGCAATGATCACCACGCGGCGGCCGATGAGCTGTTCAGATGTATAAGAACGCCTGATCCCGGCAACGAGCTGACGTACTTCCGTGCCTGTATCAACTTTCAGGACAAAAAGTTTGTCGGCGTTAGGATGGATCACAGCCTCTTTAATGCAGGCAACAACGAATTTAAACTTTTTAAAATCCTCAATACTCGCCCCTGGAGACAGCACCGGCGTGACAGGCGAAATAACCGCCTGCAATGGAACCGCTTCGGATATACCTGACTCATTGACCATAATCCCCCCTTTATTATTTCAATGCCGCCGGATCTTCAAACGGCGTTTTCCTTTTTAAAAAAATAACCCCGTGATTCCAGGCCCAGGAAGAGTCCCTGCTCCAAACACCCAACTGAACCTGCGGCTCATAATTCGCATCAATATAATGAGAAAGGATTCGGCAATAACGCTTACCAAAACCCCCCAGCCCATTTTCAACCGAACGGTTAGAAATAAGCACCCACTTAACCTTATGCCGCTCAAGATCCTTAATCGTCACGCGGTCCTGTTCCGACGGCATGAAAAAATGCTCAAAAAAGACCCATTGGCGCGTCGGCTGATCACGCCCGGTCAAGAAATTATATAGCGTATCAAACGGCAGCGTAAGAAGTTTCTCTCCCGGCGGGATATTCTTTTCAATAAAATCACACGCCGCCAGTACCGTCATAGACCACTCCTTCCCCTGATGGGTATACACCTCATTCATACCCCATTTAAAAACATTCCCCTTCTGCCGGATATCCTTCACATCCCGTAGAATATACGCAATCATCAAGACCGCCACCACCAAAAGCACCGCATAAGATACACGGCGAAAAATAATATTCCATCCAGGGCCGCTGAACCCCAAACCGAAAATCAAAAATATAAAAATCAGTAATGATGGGAAAATCCAATATACTCTGTAACCAACGCCACTCAGGAGATATTCATGTGCGGTTGTGACGATAAACATCAGCATAGAAATTACAGCCAGCAACGAACATATCTTTTCCCGGCGTGAAATATATTTACCTTTAAAGAAATACAACACAAACCCAACGGCAGACAACACAAAAACACTCAAAATAGCAATGCCTGTCGGGTTTGTCAGGAAAAACACAGCATACTTTCCCCACGCCATCTGGACCGTTTGCCAGGGACTCATCGAAGATTCAGTCCTTTGTGCTTTGCTTATAGGGAAACTCTCCCATAAGACATATAACGGCTGCCCTTGAAAATATTCAACATACACCATCAGCGCCGCCCCGATGCAGCACAGGCCGCCGTACACATGAATCCTCAGCCGCCGCCATAGCGACGATTCAT
>JBAXBM010000219.1:0-3876 GCA_037141995.1 Candidatus Omnitrophota bacterium | reverse complement strand
CTTTATGGGTGTAGTGGATAAGGATTTTTATCTTTTTATTCATAAAAAATTCTAACATAAAATAGAATGGGTGTGTTTAATTTTATGGCAAGGCTTCTTGTCAAAGAGTATAAAATGCAGGCACCGTTGATAATGGTGGATATTTTGGGAGAAGCAGATGGCTGTTATTCAAAATAAAATTCTCCTTATTGGTGCCGGGTGCCTTGGCACAGTTGTTGCCGCCAGACTTGCCGCGAGGCATGGGGTTTCCTGTTGTGATGCTGATGCGGGGCGTGTGCGGGCTGTCAGGCGTGATGGGGGTGTATGTGTGGACGGACACCGGCGTTTGATTCGTCGTGTGCGCATGGAAACTTGCATGAGCGCTTACAAGGGATGTGTATTTGACGCGGTGATAGTTACAGTCAAGTGCGCGGATGTGCCTGCGGCGTGTGCGGCGGTGGCCAAGTATTGCGACGTGAAGCGTGTGCTTCTTTTGCAGAATGGTGCATTTGCGCTGGAACCCTTGGCGGATATGTTCCCTGGGGTGTCATTGTGCCGGGGCGTGACGACCATGGCCGTGGGCAGGCGGGAGGATGGTGCCGCCGAGATTTTTTTCAGGGGGCGGATGTGGGTCGGTGGGCATCCGGAGGGCGCACGGTGGTTCGGCAGGCTTTTTAAGCAGGCGGGTTTTGATTGTGCGGTTGTGGCAGATTACCGGGGGGCGGTCTGGGCGAAGCTGATTTTTAGCGCCATCATGAATCCTCTGCCGGTTATTTTAGGCCGGGATTATATGTCTATCCGTCATGATAAAGAGGTTTATGACATGGTATGTGTGGCGATGGCCGAGGGGAAGGCAGTGGCGCGGGCGTGCGGGATCAGGCTGGCGTTTGATCCTGTGGCCATGGTGAAGGGGATACGCTCAGGCAAGTATGGACAGTTGCGGCACACAGGCTCCATGGCTGCCGATTTTACCAATGGGCGCCCGTCAGAGATTGAATATATGGCAGGGGTTATTACAGCCGAAGCCCGGCGAAAAGATATCAGGACGCCGGTCCTTGATACGGTTTTAGTTTTAATCAGGGGAATGGAGAAAACCCGTGGCATTAAACGATAAGCTAGTATTGAAAAAGTTGAATGGATTGCTCCGGAAGTTTTGCCGGCAGGATGAACGGTACAAGACGTTCAGTCTTCCGTTAAAAAGCATGAAAGATATCCAGTATATTCCTGTTTCCCATCGGGATGATCTTGCGGCGTTTGCCGGCAGGCATTCTTTAAAGGGTGCTTTTAACGTGACAGCGACATCAGGCAGTTCTGCTTCCCGTCTCCTCATCGCGCATTCGCGAAAAAGCCATGCTGTGCACGTGCGGCGGCTTGTCGCGGTTTATAAGAGTATTGGTATTATGTCAAAAGACCTTTGCCTGAATCTTTGTTCGTACAGTTTAAACAGCGGCGGGCGCTTGATGGAGGCTTCTTTCAAGTCCCTGGGGGTTGGTGTTATTCCTCTGGGCGAACTGCGCGGGGCGGAAAAGGTGGCCGAGGCGGTGGCGATCACACGGCAACTTCATCCGACGGTGATAAATTCTTATACCAACCAGCTTTTTCCTTTATTCTCGGCGTTAGGAAAAGATCATCAGGTTCGCGTGTGTATTGTTAATGGCGAGCCTTTGTATCCGTCTTTTAAGGCGCAGATCGAAGCCATGGCGGGCGTGCGTATTTACAATCATTACGGGGCCATGGAGTTTTCGGGATTTGCCATCGCCCGGAAACCGGATGATGAGTATATGCGTGTTTTTGATGATGGGTTGTATCTGGAAGTTCGTGACGATGATGGCCGTGTGAGAGAGACCGGTCGGGGTGCTTTGCTGGTGACAGATCTTGATAATGATGTTATGCCGTTTATCCGGTATGAACTGGGTGACAGGGTTGAGCTTGTTCGCCGGAAGGATGGGTTGTATCTCAAGGTTTTGGGACGGCTGACGGATTCCATTCTTCTTAACGGCGAGGTTTATTCGTGTCAGGATGTGGTCGGCCTTTTTCAGGCGGCGCTGGGGCATCCGGATTTTTTTCTTCTGGTCGAGAAAGATGCGGTGACATATCAGGACAAGATGGTGTTGAATGTTTTATCTCAAGACGCAGGCGCCTGGCAGAAAGTTCAAATGTTTCTTAAGAATCAAAGTGCTTTGGAGGGGCTGACGCGCCTGGCAGTTTATCGGGGAGAAATGCCAAAAACATCTACCGGAAAATTCAGGCACCTTGTGGATGCACGAGCAAAGATGATGGGTGATAATGCTGCCAGGCCAGATCTGCCGCGTGGGTAAAGAAAGCTGAGCGGTTTGATGCCGCAGATTTCTTTTTTATCAAGGTTTTAAGCGGAAGAAGAAAACTGGGCGGGGTTATAGAATGCGCCGGGGTGCGGGTGCGCATAAGGCGTAACAGTTCCGGGTGACTGTTAAAAATATCCAGCAGGTCTTTTTTACCCTGCCGTGCTTTGAGTGGGGTTGACAGGGCGTAGTCCAGCATGGGTTTCCTAAGGAACGGGCATAGGAATGTGATGCCGTATAATGCGGCAATTTCAGCGTGGATTTTTACCCCTGGATTTCCTTCGGATCGCATGAATTGTGTTAATTGTTTTTTGGACAGGTTGAATATGTTGTCGCTTCCCATGCCGCTCAGGGCTGTGTTCAAACCGAGGCTTTGTGTTTTCTGAAAAAGCAGGGCGGCGGCAGGAAGGTCGGTGTCGGTGATGGGTTTTTCAAGTATTTGGGCGAGGTGAAAAAAACTTTTCAGCCAGTCTTTGGCACTGATAGGGACTATGGTCAGTGGCAGTTGAAGGATCCTGTTGATCTTTTGGCATGTATGAATGGCGGCGGTGTTATACGCCTGTTGGCTGTCATCCTGCACGGCGCCGAATATCAGGTGCGGTTGTGATGTCCGGGCCAGGCAGGCAAGGACCGTTGAATCAAGGCCGCCCGTGGCAAAGACGGCGATTTTCCCAGGCGGGTTGTGCTGGGGCACGGCGCTGGATAATATTTTTTCGATGGTGTTCATGAGCCTGAACATAGCATAAGCTGTTCCGCTCTGCAAGCCCCGGAATCTTTGTACGGCTTTTCTATTGCGTTTCCTCCCTACTTGTTGGACAATAACGGCATTTATGACAATTCTTCTTGGAATTATAATTATTTGTATCATGCTGGCATTAAACGGCATCCTGGCGGCTTACGAGATGGCTTTGGTGTCGGTGTCGCGGGCACGCTTGCATGTGCTGGCAGGGAGGCATCTTAAGGGGGCGGGTGAAGCGGGCTTTATGAAAGATCATATGGAGGCCAGCCTTGCTGTCATTCAGTTGGGATTGACGCTGGTCAGTGCCATTGCCGCAGCGACGGGGGGCTTGAGCGCGTCGGATCAGGTGGCGCCTTGGATTTCGGCGCATTGGGGGCTTTCGCCCGCAGTTGCGGATGTGCTGGCGTTGATCTTTATTGTTATTCCTTTGAGCAGCATGACGATTATTTTTGCCGAGCTTGTACCCAAGATGGCCGCGCTCAATGACCGTGAGCGCGTGTGCCTGATGCTGTCGCCGTTCATGAAAGGCCTTTTTGTTGCCTTGTCGCCGGTGGTCCGCCTTTTTGAAAGGGTTGTCAAGGGGCTTGTCAGCCGGATATTCAGGAAGCCTGTGCATGATGACGCCAATGCCCATGTGCATGAACTTCAGGCGGCCGCGGCGCTGGCGCGAACTTCGCGGCTGATCGGCGCGCGGGAGGAAAAAATTGTTGTGGCGGCGGCCCAGCTTTCTACCCGCAAGATACGTGAAATCATGATTCTCCGGGAGGATATATGCACGATCCCGGCGGATAGTTCGCTGCAGGACGCGTTGATCCGGGCGCACATGGACATGCATAC
>JBAXBM010000218.1:0-3902 GCA_037141995.1 Candidatus Omnitrophota bacterium | reverse complement strand
GGAAGGTGGTAAGTATTTAGTGCGGAGACTGGTAAGAGATTAGCGCGGAACGCACACGTCCGTATGAGTTTGTTCGTGATACTGAAGTTGGTGGTTACCAGGTGTCATATAGATTTTTCCCGGGAACATATTGTTACTACAAATCATCTCTGAAACGATGGTTTTGGGTTAGTAATTAAATCGTGAAGTTTTTACTGTGCTAGCAAACAGGTTCGAACTTCGTCCCCTAGCTGCTCGTATTTATAGCCCCTTATAAGGTCGCATAACTTTATAAGGGGTTATTGTGGGTTGACAATTGTATATGCTGGTGATATACATATACCAATGGATATGCAACAGGCATTAAACAGCTGCGAGGGCTTTCAATGGGACAAGGGAAATAGTCTTAAAAGTTGGCTTAAGCATCATGTTTCTGAAGGTGAGGCAGAGCAGGCGTTCTTTAATGAGCCGATTTTATTGGTTATGGATACGGGGCATTCGCAGTCTGAGGCCAGATATCGGGCATTAGGGTATACGGATGAGGGCAGAAGGTTGTTCATTGTTTTTACGATACGAAAAGCTTTGGTTCGAGTTATTTCGGCCAGAGATATGAATAAGAAGGAGAGGGTTGAGTATGAAAACTTTAAAAACAATTCCTAGGTTCAAGAGCGAGCAGGAAGAACGAAAGTTCTGGATGTCTCATGATTCGACGGAATATGTTGATTGGTCTAAGGCTAAGCGGGCAAGTTTTGCTAATTTAAAGCCGACTTGCAGGAGCATTTCTTTAAGACTTCCACTTTCTATGTTGGATAGGCTTCGTGTGTTGGCCAATAAGCGGGATGTCCCGTATCAGTCGTTATTAAAGATGTTCTTGGCGGATCGGCTCAAACAGGAGACTGTTGTTCATTAAACAGGTTCGAACTTCGTCCCCCCAGCCACCTCATATTGAATAGTAAGGCATAAGACCTCCATAACACTATGGGGGTCTTTGCTTTTATGAGGTTCGAACGAGAGATGTTTATGGTATTATAAAAAAGTTCGTTGGGAATCTTTTCATTGAACTTGTAATTTATGTAGTAAGGGAGGGCGATGATGAATCGTGGTTTATTTATTGCTTTGATTGGTTTCGTATTTTTGTTTTCATTTTATAACTATTGTATTGCTGGAGCATTGGAAGACGCTAAAGAGGCTTTGATTAAGACGGGCGGAGCTTTTTCTGGTGTTGGTGCGGAGATTTCTGGTTCCCAGACAATATTGGAAATAGAGAAGAAATCAATAGAGGAAATGTCTAAGTGCAAAACTTGTCCCCAAGTGCCATTCGGATACAGCAATAAAGATTGGGAAAGATTTAAGGCGCAATACAGAGAGGGTGACATTATTCTATATTTCAATACTAATCATGAAACGTGGTCTAGTTTAATGGGGAGTGAAGGTTACGCTCTTATCAGGGCGAAGGAAGTTATTGATAGGATAATTATTAAAGAGAATTAGTTTCGGGATTTTGGATTTTTGTTTATATGGGGTTGGATAATGAGTAATAAAAAAGACCGCTACGATACATCAGGCTTGCTGGTGGCTCAGTTCGAGCCGGGATCCGGGGACTTGGTCTTAAAGAATCTCCTGGCTATCAAGAGCAAAGACGAGATGGACAAGATTGAAGCGGTTGCTCTTAAAGAAGCCGAGGAGCAATTGTTCCGGACATTTACCAAGGAACACAGATTCACGGCTAAAGATATTTGTAATATTCATAAGGTCTGGCTTGGTAGAATTTATCCCTGGGCTGGTGAATATCGCAGGGTTAATTTGAGCAAGGGTGATTTTCATTTCTCCGTGGCAGAGCATGTGCCTTCCTTGATGAATGAGTTTGAAGGCGGCGTTTTAAAGACTTGGACCCCGTGCTTGTTCAAGGATGAGACAGGTGTTGTGAAGGCATTGGCGGGGTTCATGCAGAACTTGTGTTGACACATCCATTCCGGGAAAGTAATGACCGTGTCGCTCGTGTTCTGGCAACATTGATGGCACTGCAGGCGGGTCTTCCATTATTGAATTTTAGCGAGATACATGGGAACAAACGGGATTTTTACTTTAAAGCGGTTCAGCAGGGAATAAATCGAACCTGCCGAAGGCGGTTCCCCCAGCCACCCCATATGTAACCCCCAGGCGACAATGTTTGCCACAGACGTCTGGGGGGTTTTCCACACCTGTCCGGTAAAAAAATAAAGGGATCACATCCATGTGATATTTCTTATCTGTGAATGATTCTAAATGAACGTTCTTGGCACCTGCCTCTTTGCTTAAGAGTCTAAAGAGGGATAGTTGAAAATCAGTTTCGGAATGAAAGATTGGGCGGCTTTGGCTTAGTTCTTTAAAAGCTCTTTTATTGGGCGCATGACTTCTCGGCGTGCTAAATGTCTGTTAGTTTAACATTCCCCAATTGATATCGTAGCTGACGCTGCGCCCTTTCCCTTCAGGGTTCTGGACAAGGATATTCTTTTCAACGAGGGCACTGATTTCGCGGAAAGCAGTTGCGCGACTGGCCTTGGTCATGGACATATACTTCCTTGTGGTTAACCCTCCAAGAAATTGCTCTTTGCCTGTGTCCAGAAGCCGGTTGACGACTTTGCGCTGGCGTTCGGTCATGGGTGTTTGAGCGTGAAGCCGCCAGAAATCTGCCTTGGCCAGAACTTTGGCGATGAGTGTCTCGGATCTTTCCATAGCGCGAGTCAAGCTGCCCAAGAACCATTCCAGCCATGCGGTGATATCGAGAGAGTCTTTTGAACTTTTCTCGAGAATATCATAGTAGGCGTTTCTTTCTTCCATGATCTGTGATGACAGGCTGTAAAACCGCATGGCCAGTTTTTCATCCTGCGCCAGCGCCATGTCTGTCAGGGCGCGGGTGATGCGTCCGTTGCCATCCTCGAACGGGTGGATCGTCACAAACCAGAAGTGGGCTATTCCGGCGCGCAAGAATCCGTCCGTATTTCTGGAGTCTTTTTCCCACCAGCGGATAAAGCGCGCCATCTCTGCTTTGACCTGATCTGCAGGCGGTGCTTCAAAATGAACGCGCTCGCGGCCAATAGGGCCGGAAATAACCTGCACGCCTTCTGATCGCCATGCTCCGGCATGGATCTTTGTGAGTCCTGAGAAGCCTGTGGGGAATAATGCCGCATGCCAGCCTTTGAGCCGTTCATCGGTCAGGGGGTTTTCGTAATGTCCCGTGGCATCCAGAAGAATTTCAACCAGACCATCGATATGTCGTTCCGTGCGGGGAAGGGCGGCTTGATCCAGTCCAAGATGATGGATGACGGATGATCTGACCGAATCCCGGTTGAGAACTTCGCCTTCAATGGCGGATGTTTGAACGGTTTCTTCGATCAATATCTCGGCTTGAGCTTCATTGGTAAGGCCTAGTCCCATGCTTTTTACTCTTGCCAGGATCGTCCCTTGAGTTTGTCTTGCCTTGCTCAGGATGGGGAGAAGCCGGTTGTTGTCCCATGTGAAACGAGGCCAGTTTTTGTTTTGCCAGATATATTTTTGGTCGAGGTTATCCATGATGTTTCTTTCGTTATGGTTTCTTGATGAAGCGTTTAGTTGGCGTAATCGCTTCACTGTGTGATGCAATTATAGCCATTAATCGCTTCATGCGCAAGATGATTCTTGAATGGCCACCTCCAAACTATGGACACAAGTTAAGTATTTCTCTCCCAATAAGTTTCGTATTTTTGCCCCCTCAAAAACAGGACATTTTGGACAACAATCAGCGAGAAATGACTCTCTCTTTTATGAATTCTGGCCAATATTGCTTGTCTTGTTTCTATATGATTGCCGCAAAAAATCAGAGAGGTTATTCCTCACCACCCCACCCCGGGACCCCATATGTAACCCCCAGACGAACCGGCGACAAGCCGAACCACAAGCGTCTG
>JBAXBM010000217.1:0-3905 GCA_037141995.1 Candidatus Omnitrophota bacterium | reverse complement strand
GGCAGAGCCGTCCCGCCGCCGAAGAAATACCCTGTCAGCCCGCCCGCGTTCACTATCGGCGTCCCCACATAAAACGCCCCCTGCGGGATATAGACCATTTCAATGGCCATCACATCAATGACCGCGGCCGCGGCGGTGATGTCATCGGCGCTTGCCGTCCCGATATCCGTGCCGTAATCCCAAATAAAATTAATTCCTGTGGTATTCAACGTGCCTGAAACCGTAATGCTTTGCCCGCTGGCGATCTGCACAAAAGCCCCCTTCTTGCCCGACGTCGCCTCCGTCGGTACAACAACCTCCAGCGCTTTACTGGCGCCGGCAACCGTCGCTGTCCCGCCTGAAAACCCCGTTGGATTAATGATCCCGTTCCCGGAAGGCGTTGCCGTTCCTCCGGCGGCTTTCAGGGTGGCATGATTCCAGGTCACGCCGCCATCCGTGGAATACTTGATGAACACCCACGCGGCATCGTAATTGCCTGTCGCGGCAGCAATCGAGGCATCCGTATTCCGCCAGGCATTGGCCCAGGTCATATCAAACGCAAGGACCAATGTATGATTAACCGTATCCTGAAGCCCTAAAGAAGCATTTGAAACCGCAAGCCCGTTGGCGCGAGCAGATGAAGGAAATAAAACTGCCAGGCATATCCCAGCAATCAGCATTGCAAAAACACGTGCTTTCATTCCCATTCTCCCGTATCTATTAAAAATCTTATTCACAACCTGCCCAGCTTTTCTTTTTGACCCAGGCCCGTGGCCTTGGGGTCTCCCCAGACTTTATTCTCATTGTTCAAATCCGTCAGGCGTTCCTTGATTTTTAAAGAATCTTTTGAATCCGGATTGATCTCAAGATACCTGCTGTAATGGCGGATCGCCAGTTCCCTGTTGTTTTTGGCCTTATCATAAATCAATGCCAGATTATAATGCGCATCGCCGTCATCGGGATTGGCCTTTAAGGCCATCTCAAATTCCCTGATCGCCTGATCCGGCTTGTTTTGCCCCTGAAAAATAACGCCCAGGTTATAATGCGTATCTGCGGCTTCCTGTTCCAGTTTCCCATTCTTTGTTTTTTCCTGCAGCAGTTCAGCCGTAACAGCTTTCATCTTCTCTTTTAATACAGCGGGATCAGGTTCATTTTTCTTGAGTTTGTTCCGGAGCGCGTCCCGGTCATGGACAACATCCTGGTACTGCTGGCTTAACTGCGTGTTCTTTGCTTCCAGCTCCGCATTCCGCGCCTTTAACTGCTCCGGTGACAGATCCTCCGCCAGGGCAAGCCCCCCGCCCGGCACCATCAAAACCATGCAAAGAAAAATACCGGCAATAAATTCAATCGTCTTCTTCATTCCTGCACCCTTATCCCTTTAGGTTTTAACCCTTCATCCGCTGCCGGCGTATCCCCTGTTATAATATGCGGCGTAATAAAAACAACGATCTCATCTTTTTCAACTTCGTCTTTCTTGCTCCGGAACACGGCGCCGATCAGCGGTATATCACCCAGGAACGGCACTTTGGTGACCATCCTGATCTTTTCATCTTTCCTTAACCCCCCGATCATGATCGTTGTGCCGTCTTTGACGATCACATTGGTTTCCGCGGTCGTACGGGCCACGATCGGTACCGTATTATTCACCTGGGCGGCGATCTGATACGTCAGATTGGAATCAACGCTGGAAACCTCGGGCTTGATTTTCATGGTGATAAAACCTTCATCATTGATGATCGGCGTCACCTCCATCTGCACGCCGACATCAATAAAAGTGACCTGGGCGGATGTGGACGAGGTGGTGGATCCCGTGGCCTGGGTGGTCGTCACATACGGCTGGCTGGTCCCGATATGGATCTTGGCCAGCTCGCCGTTGGTAACCGCGATGCTGGGAGATGACAGGTTGCGGGTCTCGCCGAACTCCGCCAGGGCCTGCAGCACCGCCGTATAATTATGGCCCTCCCCGCCCATGCCCAGCTGAAAATAATTGGTTGATGTGGTCGACGCGGTATTAAAGACACTGGATATATTGACGCCGTCTTTTCTTACCGATGTCAGGATCTTGTTCCAGTCCACTCCCATGTTGAAATGGTCGCTTAAAACAATCTTGAGGATCTTGACCTCCAGCAAAACCTGTTTAGTCTTTTTATCCAGGCTCTTGACCACCTCTTCCACTTCTTTCATCCTGTTGGGCAGGGCCGTTACAATGATCAGATTTTCCCGTTCATCCATCGTCACCGTGCCGGTCTTCTTGATATCAAGCCGGGTCAACAGCATGGTATAAACATCTTTCGCCCTGGCATACTGCAGGAGAAATGTCATGGTGAGCGGCCGCTGGTCAAGATCCGCGATGACCGGCTCCATGGCCTCGATCTTTTCCGGCGTATCCATGACAACCACGGTACCGGTTTCCTCGTCCACAATAAGTTTGCCGATATCGCTTTTCAGGGGATCCAGCGCCTTGAACACAGCATCGGGCTTTGTGTATTTGAGGTTGAACAGCCTGATCTGGCGGGTATCTTTGAAATTGTTGCCTTTGATGAGTTTGTACTCAACGTCCGTCATGACATAAATAATGTCACCGCGTTTTTCATAGGCAAGATTGTTGGCCTGTAAAATGATCTCAAGGGCGTCTTTAATGGACACGTCTTTCAGGAACAGCGATACTTTCCCGGCGACATCTTTACTGACGATGATATTAATCCCGCCTTTCATGGCAAGGAATTTCAGCACGTCAACAATATCCAGGTTGCGCAAATCCAGTTCCATGTGCTGGTTCAGCGCTTCATCAACAGACAGGACCGGCGTGACGGCCGCGACCGGCTTCGGCGCAGCATCACCGGCATTTTCCGCAGAAGGAACGCCCTGGGCCAGGCTGACGGCCGTCATTGAAAACAGTAACATCAAAACCTTGATAGCAATTTTCATAAGAGTTCTATTTCCTCGTCGCCCCGTTGTAAAACAACCTTGTTTTTTAATATCGACTTTACCCTGTACCCCTTGATGTCGTCACCTTCCTTGAGAAAATAAGCTTTCTGATCGGGATTCACAGTAATAATGACCTGCGGGACCGGGCCCATATAAATACCGGACAGGACAAAGTCCTTGTTGGCGGCCGCCGGGATTTCGGCGGGCGACGCACCCCCGGCAGTAACAGGGCGGAATACATCCCGCTTTTTCACCTGCTGTAAATAAGCACTGACAGGCTGATACGCCTCCACCTTTTCAACGGCAACCGCCGGCACATGTTCCACGGGAAGTTCAGCCAGCTGCTGCAAAGGGATCTCTTTTTTACTAAAGAACATCCAGCCGCCCAGGGCCGCCAGGCATGCCAGGCATACCATCAAGCCCTCATTCACCGCATGCAGATTAATGTTCTGAAGAAATGGCGCCGGGGCATCGGCCGGAGGCACGCCCGCGGGCGCTTCGGCCCGGACAGGGTTTCTCCCCGCCTTGATCACATTGAATAACCGTTCTTCAGGAGAAATATTCTGGCTCATGGGTTTTTTATACCGGATCCGTTTTCAGTTCTTTTTCACACAAAAATCGGATATCTTCCAGCTGGACACTGGTTTTGTTATACATAAAACAATATTCCAGCGCATCATGGCAGATCATGGTGATTTTCCTCGGATAACCGCGCGTGTGATCAAATATCGCCTTGACCGCGGGATCACTGAATAATGGTTGCGGCAGGCCATACCCCGCCTGATTAAGCCGAAAATTGATCAGCTCCTTGACAGTGCTTTCATCCAGAGGGGTAATGACGCATTTGAACGCGATCCTGTCCCAGAGGTTCGCGATACGGCTTATCCTCGGCAGAAGCTCCATCTGCCCCAGCAGGACAAGCTGTAATGTTTTATGTTCATTGGTTTCATAATTCAGGAGGGAACGCAGTATTTCAAGGCAGGGGTCTGATAATTTCT
>JBAXBM010000216.1:0-3914 GCA_037141995.1 Candidatus Omnitrophota bacterium | reverse complement strand
AGCACTGGTAACGAATTGTCATCAGGCCTGGTAATGAATTAAGAAAATACGCACCCAGTTCTCAAAAATCACTACGACTGTACCCGCCTGTCGATGAAACGCCTTATCACAATCATCTTAGACCCGCATACTGCTTGTATTTCTCTGCCAGTCCGTAAGCACGGGAACGGTTTGACTCATTCAAAACTTCCAGCCATCCGTCCTTGACCCACCCTGCCGCCAATACCCTTGCCATCCTTTCGGAAAGACCCAAACTGCCAGCAATGTCTTTAACAGAAACACGGTCTTTCTTGGCAAAAAGAACAATGACGGTTCTGGCACGGCGGTCAAGTCGCCTCAATTCCTCTGGCTCAACCACCACTTTCTCGCCGCCCGCCCGTACTGCCTCATCCCGAGCTTGATTAAACACAGCCGAAAGAAGGTTAGCAAAATACTCAACCCACGAGGTCAAATCAGCCTCGGCTCTACCATGATAATAATTATGGTGCTTGTGAACGGTCAAGGCGTTGTAGTACCCGTCAAGGTCACGGGCATGATGTTCTTCCAATGAGAAATAACCGTTTAACCCGTATCCATCCCGCTGAAGGATGAACGTGGCAAGCAATCTGGCAGTCCGTCCATTGCCATCATAAAACGGGTGTATGGTCACAAACTGATAATGCAACAGAGCCGCAATCACTGGCGGAGGTACACCCTCTTTCTGGGCGTTCTTAACCCAACGCACCATTGCCGCCATAAGCGGTGCCACATCCTTTGCCTCAGGCGGGAGATAAACAATACCGCCAGAAGCAGAATCACGGATAACATTCTGCCCGTCCCGGTAAGGTGTCGGCTTTGCCCGCTTGCCCTTTTCTACCAGAGCATGCAGACGGCAAATAAGTTCTTCGCTTATTTCCGCCTTCTTGGCTGCCCAGTCCTCAACCTTAAGCAAAGCATCCCAATAATTGCGCACTTCGCCAACATCCCGTTCCCTACCATGAAAATTGGCTTTCTGCTCAGCAATGACCTTTTCGGCTTCCTTGAGTGTGAGGCGATTGCCTTCTATACGAGTGGAATAATGCGTGGAACGTACACGGGCTTTGTGACGTAGTTCTGCCTGAACAGCAGGCGATAACGGCATTTGCTCAACTACTGCCTTAACCGCCTCAATGTCCATCAAGGCACGAACAATGGCAGAATTAAGCTGATAGGTCGGCTTCCATAGCATAACGGCTCCCTGAAACGGTTTAACTTCTTGAATCAATTATAACCGCATTGCCGATAAAATGCCAGTAAATTGCCGATACTGTGCCGATAAATTGTTGATTGTTTCAATATAAGAATGGTTGAATTCAATTCTTTTTTAAGAGTATTGAACGAGTAGTGTTGGAATTAAACAAGTTACAACGGAACGTGCTTTAATTCCCCGTACCACTCTCGAAAGGAGTACTGTGATTACTAAACCGCTGGGAAAGGGCGTTACCATAAAACAAGTACGACGGTTCCTACTTAGCGCTTGAGAAAAACCTGACCATTACTAGTCTTTTTTCGTCCAAAAAGCCTTCACTACATCTATTGCCTTTATCAAAAATGTTGCCGACGCAGTTGCGCTCCTCCAAGTAATTCCTCTCTATGGAGCCATCCGTTAGCAGGGTTGCTTGAATTTGAGAATAATTCAGCGCAACAAATAAAAAACCCCCAGTCCTAAGAACTGAGGGCTGTCATCTGATTCCAAAAGAATTACTTCTTCACCTTCTTTGCTTTCTTCTTGTTAGCGACTTTATCTCCCATGATTTCCCCTCCCGTTGTTAATCTACCTGCTGCGCTGTCAGAAACATAGCTTTTTCTAAGGAAGTGAAGAAATCTTGATAAGTCGCAGGGTCATCCACAGAAGTAAGCCCAAATTGAGCGTTGGCTCTTACCAATAACTGCTTTTCCCCCCGTGTTCTGACGGTTACAGACATTGTAACAACGGCATTACCTAAAAACTTTGTTCCAGTAATAGAGCCAAGGGTAAGGTCAGCTTTATCAATTACAAATTCCAAGTCTTGCATTGTACTGATAACAGTTTGCATCATCTTCTGTTTATCAGTTGTATCAAAAGCTCTCGTCTGCATACTTCTCAACTTAACTTGACTTTCACTCATTTCAAAAGCTTTCCCTGCCGTTGTGGCACATCCACTAACAAAAACTCCTAACAGTAAAGCGATAAAAACCCCTAAATACTTCTTTGACTGTTTCATATCTTCTGAGCCTCCAAAAATATTGCTTTTGATAAGCTATCGTAGAATTTCTGATACACATCTAAATCATTAATGCTCTCTACTCTATTAACTTGCCCCATCTGATTCCAAACAACTCGTTGGAATGTAGCCCGAACAACTGTCGTTTTCCCATTAGCACCGGGCTTCGTAATGACCGATGCTTTTATCACTTCAGCACCATCACACTGTGCAACGGCATTAGCACCCCCCAAAAGAGCCATCCAGAAAATCTGACCTTTGTTCGTTGCATCAGCCTTCTTGGAACCAGCCACAAACCCTAATTTGGTTTCACTATTATCCAAAGTAAAACTCAAATCTTGCAAAACGCCAGCAACGGCGGTCAAAATCTTTGTTTCGTCCGTTGTCTCATACTGCCTCATCTGCACTTGTCTTTTTTCTAAAGACTTTTCTTCAATCTTTAGAAATCCTTTCGGAATGCTCACACACCCAACCAAGTTAAAACAGACAATTAAAAAAACAAATGACTTAAGCAACAATGATATTTTCTTCATATTTTTGTTACACTCCATTAAAAGCTAGAGGAATGATACGCAAAATCACGAACTTTCTTATCAGCATCAAACTTGATGACTACCGTCAGAGTTTTCTGCGACTGGGACGCTGCCCCAGAAGAGCCACCAACTCCACCCAAGATTAACCAAAGCCCGCCCTCACTGCTCGACTGTGTAACATTCGTTGCAAATTTGTCATAGACCCAGACTTCCAATCTATTCTCGTCCGTAGACACCAAATTAGGAGACCCCAACGCTTCAATAACCTGAGACCCCGCCATGCCGATACGAATTTCTTTCTGAACCTTACCAACAGTAAGTTTGTCGGTACTGTCGTCCATGACTTGACCACGATGAGAGCTAGCTGTCGAACAGCCCACTAAAGGAATCAAACATAAAACCAACAACCATTTCTTCCCCATAAATGCCTCCCTTTAGACAAATTTAATAATTGAGTTATCTTAATATAGAAATAGTTCTCATGCCATAAAAATAAATCTGCCTATCCACATAGCTTCACATCTTCTCCTTCATTTCTTTAATGGATTGCATTCTAACACTCCCCTGCCTATCTTGAAAAGAAGAATAGTTCCACTTATTCTAGATTGTTCCTGTTTGTCATTTATTTACAAAAACTCAGCCTATGCACCGACTCATCAACATGTTTATCCGTAAGATGACTATAAATCATCGTCGTGTCAATATCCGAATGCCCTAGCAAATGCTTAATCGTCGCCAAGTCCACGCCCTTCATGACCAAATGAGAAGCAAAGGTATGCCGGAGAATATGAATTGTCGTCACTTCAGGGAACCCGCACCTTTTCGTTAGTGTCATAAAACGACTTCGCAGACAGTTGCTCGGAATCTTTCTGCCCCGTTTGTTTGGAAAAACCAATCTATTATCACCCGTCCTCTGCCTTTGCTCTTGAAGCAGTTGCAATAGCGGGTCGTTTATCGGTATCTCCCTTTCATTCGTCTTGGGAATCCAGTCGGCTTTTACCCTGATTTTAATTCTCCGTCGATGGAAATCAATGTCTGCCCATTCAAGATTTTCCAACTCGCTCTTACGCATGCCCGTATTTAAGAAGGTGAAGAAGATGGGATTGGACTTACCCCGATTTAGTGGACAGTTGCTGGCGAGAGAATTTTAGCATTCTCA
>JBAXBM010000215.1:0-3922 GCA_037141995.1 Candidatus Omnitrophota bacterium | reverse complement strand
CGGCAATGACCACGATATTGTGCCGGTCGGAGAGTACCGGAAAGCTGCTCTCGCTGGCGTCAGGCATGAACTTCTGTATCGTAGCAAAAACGATTCCGCCTGATGGCCGGTTGTTCAGTTTTAAACGCAGATCACTGCGTGATTCAGCCTGGATTGGCTCTTCACGCAGCAAATCCTGAGAGAGCGAAAAGACCCCGAAGAGCTGGCCGTCAAGATCATTTCTGTCGGTAATGACGACAATAGTTGGATTCTCCATGGCGGCTTCGCGCATAACCCGTGCAGCAAAGCAGACCATGGTAATGCTCTTGCCTGACCCCTGGGTATGCCAAACCACCCCACCTTTCCGATCACCTTGCTGCCGTGAGGCGGTAATGACCCGGTCAATAGCCGAACGCACGGCGTAGTACTGATGATAACCTGCAATTTTTTTAATGAGGGTACCATCATTTTCAAAAAGCACAAAGAAGCGGAGAAAGTCGAGCAGGCAGAGCGGGTTCAGCACGCCCCGGATCATGGTTTCAAGCTCGCTGAACTGGCCAAGCGGATCAAGCGAAAGGCCGTCAATGGTACGCCATGCCATAAAACGCTCGGCATTGGCGGAGAGTGAACCCATGCGGGCTTCGCTGCCGTCGGTTATGACAAGCAGTTCGTTGTACTGGAAAATATCGGGTATCTGCTCCTTGTAGGTATCAAGCTGGTCGCAAGCCTTCCATAGGTCGGCGCTCTTGTCGGCGGGATTCTTCAGCTCCACCACGACCAGCGGCAGGCCATTGACGAAGAGAACGATATCCGGTCGGCGGGTGAACTTCGGCCCTTTTACAGAGAACTGGTTGACAGCAAGCCAGTCGTTCCGCTCCACCTCTTCAAAGTCGATCAACCTGACAAAGTCGCCCAAGGTTTCACCATCTTTCTGATATTCAACCGGCACCCCGTTGATCAGCAGATGATGAAACGCACGGTTGGCCGCAAGTTGAACAGGAATATCAAGATTCAGTACTTGCTGCAAGGCATCCTCGCGAGCCGCCAGAGGCACCATTGGGTTCAGTCGATTGATCGCTTTGAGCAATCTCCCGGCAAGCAGCACCTCAGTATCGTTGCTCCGCTCCGGTGCCGAACGATCTGGAGCAATGTCAGTACCAAGACGGTGAGCATAGCCGAGTGCCGACAGCCAACCAAGGACTTCCTTTTCGAGTTGATCTTCGGTCATTATCTTGTTGAGCTGTATAATTTCATCAGCAAAGCCTCTATTGATTCATCGTGTAAATGCTGCGGATACCAGATGGGATAAATATGACAAGCTGCAAGATCGTGATTTCGCTTGATCCGATCCGATGCCTCGGCAGGTTCTTCAAGAAACGCATAATGCTTCGGCAAATTATCATGCCCTTGTTCATTGACATATTCTTTAATTACAGCAATAGTTCGATCAACAGTCAGACTGCAACCAAGAAATAACAGACTGTTACTGGCGCAAATAGCTTTAATGGTGTTCTGTATCGTATAATCACCTTCGTAATGGATGTCGTACTCCGATTTCGTCAAAATTCGACCATTACCGGTTATAGCCTTCCCATGTAACTTCAGAATAAATCTTTCATTTAAGGCAAGTAACCTTTTTATCTCTGAAGAGTCATGACCTGATAATTTTTCGGAAAATGGTTTATCCGCACTGAGATAACACCGCTCGATGACATTATCAAAATTAGTCGTAACAACACTGCCATTAAAAATATATGGTAATAATCCTGCTGCACCGGCTAAGGGCTCCCTTGAACAACCAAAAGTATGATCAATCACCTCACTGAATAATGCATCTTCTAGAGAATCAGCAAGTTTTTGCGCAGCATCTTCATAATGGCCATTAATAAGTAATTCATCCAGATCCGACTTTGGAAGAAGGGTCTCACTCCATTTTTTACGCAAAAAATGAGTCCATCCTGGATAACCGCTTGGAATAGAGAGACCAGCACCAACAAAAGGCATTATCCCATCAGCCTTATAGGCCTCTGTTAATCGTAAAAATCGATCATGTTGATCAAGATTATCAAGAATTTCATCAGCTTCTGCACTTTTATTTTCAATACGCTCCTGAAGCCATTCATCAAAAAGTTCATCAAAGACTTCATTCCGACCATCTGCTGTGCGAGCTAACTCAAGAATATCTACTGCAGTCCAATAACGTGAACGGATATAAACAACTCCCTCCTCAACCCTTGTATTACTATCGTCAGAAAGCTCCGCCTTAAAAGTATCTTGAAGAAATTTCATAGATGCGCCTCCACACCTATCTCATCATTCGACAAATCCAAATCGCTGGAGAACTTGATATGACGGAATGCTTCACGAACAGTTTCTACATTTGCATCCGATACACGCAACTGTCCGGAAATCAGGCGAGGGAGCAGGGTGTCGCGGATTGATGCGAGGCTTGGGCTTGCTGCATAACGATAAACGCCCGTTCAAGAAGAGGATCAACTAACTCATTCCATTTTTCCAGCAATTTGTTACATGGAAGTGCCACTTGAAGCCTTTTCAAGTCAGCAACAGTAACATGCCCTAACCCCGTAGTCTGTTTGTTCCTGGCTATTTCAGCAAATACTGGCATTAAATATTTGAGCATAAGAAGAACAAATGAGCGCTCTTGCCCAGTATTCGGAATAACACGGAAAATATGCTGGTTAAGCCAAGCTTCACTATGAGGCCAAACAAATACATCGATTGATGTGTCGGGATTACCTGACCACGAAAACAAAATATCTTTAGTGTTTATTTTGTATTTCAACGGCATATTTATTTCAGAAAAACCCGTCTGAGATGTAACTCCCGCTTTTAACTCTGCAATTTTGATTATTGGCAACCCTTTTTGTTCTGAGTTGGGTTCGAACGCTTTGTAAGCTGCACCGTTAATGTATTGAGCCAAGTCATATACAAAACTGACTCGCCACCCCTTCGGTACCAACCCCAGTTCTGACTCTTCGAAGCTGTCGGGGAAGAGTGCAGCAGTGTCGGCATCCATGCCTTCGGGTTCGCGGCCTTCCTGTTTGGCTCGCACGGGGTCAAAGTCAACAAACCATGATTTGAAGAGTGCCTGGGCAATGGCTTCGAGGGTGGAGTTGGTTTCTCGGAGAAGGGCAATGCGGTCGTCGAGAGTATCAAGTATTTCTGCAATATTGAGTTGCTCGACCATTTTAGGAGGAACATTCACTGTAAACAGCTTTAGTGCTCCGATGACTATTTGAGCTTGAGCTGAACCTGATCGAAGCCGATGCGTATCGGATGCCCTTAGCGCCCAGTATAAAAACTTTTGGTTAACAATCTCTTCATTCGGGAAAATTACAATCGAGAGGTTTGTAATCGAGCAAGTCGGCGGAGACATTTTAACATCACCAGTTCCTCCTTCACCCCGGCATACAATTAATAGTTGTTGATCATAGTATTGATAGGTTGGCAGGTAACCAACAACTTTATAGCCACTGAAAACCGGAAACCCTGAATCATTAAGCGTAGTTTTTGCTAAAAAATCACCATATTTAAATGTTGCCAAGTCAGCAAGCTTGTAACTCAACCAATCATAACTCATACCCAAGCCCTCCAAGTTTCTGCCGAATCAACTGATCCAACTCCGCCCCTTTGGCCATCTGCTCACCAAGGGTTTCGGTAAGTTTCAGCATTTTTTCAGCAAAGGCTTCGTCGTCATCCTCAACGGCTTCAGCACCAACGTAACGGCCCGGCGTGAGCACATGACCGTGGCTGGCGATTTCGTCGAGCGTGACGCTTCGGCAGAAGCCGGGGATGTCGGCATAGTCGATGCCGCTTTCTCTGTCGCGACGCCAAGCATGGACAGTATCGGCAATTTGCTGAATATCTGCATCCAGAAACTCAATCTGCACCCGGCTTTTCATGGTGCCGAGTTTGCGGGCAT
>JBAXBM010000214.1:0-3937 GCA_037141995.1 Candidatus Omnitrophota bacterium | reverse complement strand
CTTGCGGCCCATGGCGGTTTTCATCATATTGAATTTGCCGGGGATAAGGATCCCTGTGTCCGTCGTGTTACGCTTTCGCTGGAAAGCCTTTCCCGTTTACAGGGCCATATGATGCTTTTTTTTACAGGAATTTCGCGCACCGCGTCTGATATCGCGGCCAGGCAGATTGAAAATATTCCGCACCGGCAAAAAGAGTTGTCAACTATGTACGCGATGGTTGCGGAGGCAATGCAGTGCCTCAGGGTTGATGATTTCAGGGGGTTTGGACATCTTTTGAATGAAAGCTGGCAGATCAAACGCACGCTTTCCAGTGAGATAACAACACCGCTTGTTGATGATATTTATGCGCGGGCGATGAAGGCGGGCGCCTGGGGCGGCAAGCTTTTGGGAGCTGGCGGCGGCGGGTTTATCCTGATTTTTGTTGAACCTGAAAAAAAACAGATTGTACGGGAGGCGTTGAAACAATTGCTTGAAATTCCTTTCAGGTTTGAATCGCTGGGCAGTCAGATTATTTTTTATCAACCTGATTCAGGCGTGGTAGCTTAAAGGAGTATGGCATGGACGCGGATTTTTTAATCCTTTGCGGCGGATTAGGGACGCGCTTGCGGAGTGTGACAGGTGAAGTGCCCAAGGTGATGGCCCAGGTGCAGGGAGAGCCGTTCCTGGATTTTTTGTTGAAATATCTGCTCCGTCAGGGAGCCCGGCGCGTGATCCTGTGCGCGGGGTACAGGGCCGAAGCTATCGCGGCGCATTACAAGGCGAAGTTTGATCAGATTGAAATTCTTTTTTCTGTTGAAAAAGACCCTTTAGGAACAGGCGGCGCGTTGAAAAATGCGCAGTCTTTTGTAAAAAGCAGCCATGTGTTTGCTTTGAACGGGGATTGTTTTACTCCCGTGAATTATGCCCGTTTGCTGGCCTTTCATCAGCAAAAGAACTCCAGGGCGACGTTGGTGGGTGTGCGCGTGGAGGGGAATAAAGATTTCGGGACACTGGTTGTTAATGACCGGGATGAGATTACAGCATTCAGGGAAAAATTCGTGACGGCCGAAGTGCAGTATATCAGTGCCGGCATTTACTGTTTTAATACTGATATTTTTGATCTTATGCCGGATGGAAAATTTTCCATTGAGTATGATCTTTTTCCAAAGCTTATAGGCGACAGGTTTTATGCGAGGAAAATTAATGCCCCGTTTATTGATATAGGGACACCGGAACGGTTTGAATGGGCCCAGGCGCATTTGAATGAAATGACAGAAAGCTGATATGAAAGACGGACAGGAATTCAGGAAAGCTGATTATAAAGTGCCGTTCGGCACAGTTTCCATTACTCCTTTGGCGCGGCGCCTGATCAATGAGGCGCTGGATACGCGGTGGGTAACCAAAGGGAAATACGTCAGGGAATTTGAGGAAAAGTTTGCGGCGCTTTTTGGGGTAAAACATGCCGTGGCGGTATCCAGCGGGACGGATGCAGATGCCCTGGCATGTGCGGCGCTGTATGATTTTGGTGCCAGGCGCGGGGATGAGGTTATTGTTCCTGCGCTTTCTTTTATTGCCACAGGGAACGCTGTTTTTCAGGCGGGCCTGACGCCGGTATTTGTTGATGTCCGGCGGGAGACGCTTAATATTGATCCGGACAAGATCGAGGCGGCTATTACGCCGCGTACCCGTGCGATCATGCCGGTACATCTGATGGGCAAGCCGGCCGATATGCATGCGGTCCGGGCCATTGCCCGCCGTCATGGATTAAAGGTGATTGAAGATGCGGCCGAAGCGCACGGCGCTGAATATCATGGCGAAAAAGTTGGCGCCATGGCGGATGCGGCCTGTTTCAGCCTGTATGCCGCGCATATTATTACAACAGTTGAAGGCGGGATGATTTTAACCGGGAGTGATCGTTTTGCCGAGGCGCTTAAGTCATTGCGCAATCATGGGATGACAGGTAAATTTACATTTGAGCGCATCGGGTTTTCGGCTAAAATGAATGAGCTTGAAGCGGCGATTGGCCTTGGGAATATCGAGATTTTTGATGATATTTTAGCCAGGCGCCGGCGCAACATGTTGTATTTGATTGAGAAATTCCGTATTTTTGATAATTTTTTTATGACATTGAAAGAGGAATCTTTTGAAAAGCTGGGACCCCATGCTTTTTCTATGATTGTCCGCGAGGGGGCCGGGTTTACCAAGGATGAGCTTGTCATGCACCTTGATAACGACGGCATTGATTCACGCAATCTTTTTTATGCCATGCCGACACAGTGCCCGAGTTATGCTTTCTTGGGGTATAAAAAGGGCGATTTTCCCGAGGCTGAGTACTGCAGTGATCACGGCACGCATATCGGGATCCATCAGGATATTGAATTGGCGCAACTGGATCATGTCATTGAGAGTGTCGGCCGGTTTTTGAAGAACAAAGGGAGGCATTATTAAAGAATACTTGAGGATGATCAATTTTTCGCGGCGGCACTGGCATTATCTGGTGGCCGGATTCGTCTGCATGCTGGTATCGACTGTATTTGAAGGGGCTCAGCTAGGGGCCATTATGCCGGTGGTGGACCGTTGTTTCAACAATCAGCCGATTGTGATCAAAGGCCTGCCTGATTTTCTTGTTTCTGTTTTGCCGCTGCAGGCATTCTTGATTTGGCTTAATAATCTTGACCGCAATACCATTTTTTACGGCATGATCTGGCTGACGCCTGTTTTCTTTGTGCTGAAAGGGGTATTTTTTTATGCCCAGGGTTATTTTATGAACGAGGTGGCGCAGCGGTCTGTCGCGGATGTCAGGGGGAATTTGTTCCGTAAATACCAGGATCTTTCTCTTGATTTTTACAGCCAGAAACGCCAGGGTGAACTCATGTCGCGTATCACCAATGACACTGGATATATCAGCAATGCGATTTCGTATGGCATGACCGATGTGGTGACGCAATCTGTGCTTGCCCTGGTGTGCGCGGGGGCGGCATGTGCTATCAATTGGAAGCTTGTTTTGGTTGTTATTGTTGTGTTTTCATTCAATGCGGTTGTTATTTATCTTGTTGGAAAAACGATCAAGAAGCAGTCGATTTGTTCGCAGGAATCGATGGCGGATTTGAGTTCTATCCTTGCGGAAACGAATCAGGGTGTGGCGATTGTTAAGGCTTTTTCGCGTGAGAAACATGAAATTGACCGTTTTGACGCGGGCAACAATCGTTATTACAAGGCCATGGCAAAAAGTATCCGCCGTACTTTATTCCTGACGCCGGTCAGCGAATTCCTTGCAGGTCTTGCCATTGCGGCCATTGTATGGTTCGGCGGAAGGGATGTTCTTGACGGGAAGATGTCCTTTGGTGTTTTTGTTTTCTTTATGGGTGCGCTGATGAGCATCCTGCGGCCTATCAAAAAGCTCACCGGGGTTTACGGCATCAATCAGCAGGCGCTGGCCGCGACCAAGCGGATCTATGATATCCTGGACTGGAAGCCGTCGGTGATGGAACTTCCGTCCGCTGTTGAGGCGGCACCGCCGGAGGCGCATATCCGTTTCCACGATGTGTCGTTCAAATATGAAAAAGCCGAAGAGCGCTGGATCATCAAAAACTTTTCTCATGATTTTGAGGTGGGAAAGACCACGGCGCTTGTCGGCCCGACAGGGTGCGGTAAGACGACGGTGATCAATATGATACTCCGTTTTTATGATCCGGATAAGGGTGTAATTCTTTTTGATGATCAGGACATCAAGCAGGTGACAGTTGATTCTTTGCGCCGGCACGAAGGGCTTGTGACGCAGGACATGATTCTTTTTAATGAAAGTATCCGTGAGAATCTTCGTTACGGGAAGCTGGATGCGACGGATGATGAGATCATTGAGGCGGCGCGTCAGGCGCTGGCGCTTGAATTTATCGAACGGATGCCGAGCGGGCTTGATACGGTGATCGGTGATCGCGGCTTTAAGCTGTCAGGCGGC
>JBAXBM010000213.1:0-3958 GCA_037141995.1 Candidatus Omnitrophota bacterium | reverse complement strand
CATATACCAGAAGCTCTTTGATCTTCATTATTTGAAGCAATGCTGATCCGATACCGGCTCATGGAGGCAGGATTGGCGTGGCAGATAAGGACATCATTAAGACATTCGATCTTACGGAATAACTTATTATTTTTTTTGATAACAACTTTTAGTTTATAAAGTCGTAGGAGATTTGCTTTTCCGGAAAGGAATTTTTTCAGTAATGACTCAAAAGTGAAGCTGTTGGATTGACAAAACTGACCAACACTCCAGCAAGGGTCAGAGTTAACAGCAAGTAGTAATTGTTTATTTCTCATAGCACGGGCACACTCAAGCACGGTACCATCACCGCCGACAGTGATAATCAGATTATACTCGCTGTAATTCAGATGCGGCGCGCGCGCATGTTTATCAAAAGGAATGGCATTTTTTCGTAAAATTGATTCAATATTGTTTAAAGATTTTAAATGCGCCGCATGATTGGATTTAAACTGCTCGATTTGGCACAGATGTTTTGACCATTTACCGGCAACGGAAAGGGCGCTGCGTTTATAAACAACAAGGATGCGGGGTATTTTCATAAGAGATAATGTTGCTTAATGAATTGTTCAAGGCCTTGATAATCGCCAACAATCTTGGTCGCTTCTTTAAGATATGATCGTGGCAGTGAAGTTTCTAAGGCAATACAAACAAGCCCAGCTTTGATGGCCGAAGTGATTCCCAACGGAGCATTCTCTATAACAACAGCGTTTTCTCGATGTACTTTTAATGCTTGAAGAGCCTTTCGGTATGGTTCAGGATGCGGCTTGCCATGGGTAACATCATTTCCTGTGATAATGACTTTGAATTTATAAATTAATTTTTCGGGAAGAAGTTGTTTAAGTTCAAGGCGTGAAGTGCCTGTAACAATGGCCAGCTTAACGTCATGATGATAATATTTACGAATAAAAAGCCTGGCACCCGCGATGTAACGCAATTTTACAATTTTTTTAAAAATTATTTCTTTTTTGTGTAATAAAATTTTGGCTTGAGCATGTGTTATTTTTTTTTCATGTTGAGCAAAAATTTCCAAAAGGCCAACAATGCCTTTTTGCCCTTCACGTGCGTAAATTTCTGATTTATTAAGTTGAATCCCCTCCCCCGCAAAAACCATGCTCCAGGCACGTACATGATAAGGCATACTCATGGTAATAACGCCATCCATATCAAAAATGATGGCTTTTAATTTTTGTTTATTTGAAGGGACCATTTATTGGAATCGTTAATGCCTGGAGCGATGTCTGATTTTCTTCTGCGAACGCTTGAGTTGCTTTAAGGCATTCTCTCTTTCTCTTTTTAACATGAAAAGCTTCCGACGTTCGTTGGCGGTTTCAGCTTCTTTAGCCCTAATTTTGGCAACTTCAATACGTTTTAATCTCCTTTTTTCATTAGCGAAAGCTTTAATTTTTTGTAATTCTTGTATTCTTTTTCTTTTAATTAATTGCAGCCTTGCTTTTTTTGTAGCTTCATCTTCACCACCTCTAATTATTATGATTTCAGGTTGTGGTACAATATCTTTAGGTTCAAGGGAGCTGGAAGTTTCATTATTAGCAGTATCAGTTAATAAATTTTTTTTTACTGCAGTTTCTTGAGCATAAATTGGAGCTGAAGGAAAAAAAATATAATAAGAAATTATAGAAAAAAGAATATACTTAACCATTTTAGACTCCTTATCAATAAAAGAATACCATGTATTGATAAAAACTGCCAAAGTTAAAATTGAATCCATGTTTTTGCGCAGTAATCTTTTTGTGTTGATAATATAGCATAGAGATTAAATTATTAATCTAGCAAATGTTACTAATATGAACCCTATAGATCCGCTTCTTTTGCATGTTTGTTGTGCGCCTTGTTCGGGAGGTGTTATTGAAACATTGCTTGAAGAAAATACTATTTTCACACTTTATTTTTATAATCCCAATATTCATCCGAAATCAGAATATGTGTCTCGTAAGAATGAGATTATAAAATTTGCAAAAAAACTTAATATTGGCTTTATTGATGAAGATTATGCCCCGGCCGTTTGGTTTGAACGTATTAAAAACTTAGAACGTGAGCCTGAACGCGGTTTGCGCTGTCAGGTCTGTTTTGATATGCGATTAGAAAAAGCTGCAAAATATGCGCATGAACATGGGTTCAAATTTTTATCAACTACCAATGGCATATCTCGCTGGAAAGATGCCGCACAAGTTAGACGAGCGTTAATTAATGCTGTTTCGTTATATCCAGGGCTTAGTTATTTGAATCGTGATTGGCGTAAGAATAATGGGATCGAAAAAATGTCCATTGTCAGAAAAAGAGAAGATTTTTATCAGCAAACATATTGCGGATGTGTATATTCAATGTCGATAAGAAATAATAAAAAAGCACTGTAATATTACTAATTACAGTGCTTTAAAATATCAACACAGTACAATCTTAGATGAGGATATCAACATTATCCCAACCAAAGATCTCACGTTGAGCCTGGTTGATTTTAATCGGTTTATCTTCTTTCCATTCAGCCATAAATACACCTACCTTTCTTAGATTCTATGTAAAAAGATCTATTCTTTATGAACAAACCTTGGCACGAGGATAAAGTAAGTATATACTATGAAGATTACTATTGCCAATGAATTTTGAAACTCTTTTTTTTATGTCATTTGACATGCTTGGGCTAACTTTTATATCCTTGGATAATTCAATGAGTGTCCGCCAGTCATACTATCGTTATGCATAAATAATAGCGTTGTTTTTTGCTGAGATAAGGAAATATATGTCAGGTATCAATATTCGTTTGCGTTGTGCTGTTTGGTTCCAGGCGGTGCGCGCACCATTCTTTACTGCCGCAGTCATCCCTGTCTTTCTTGTTTTTGTTTATGCGTTATGGGTTAAACTGCCGGTAACATGGTTTATACTTCCATTGGCTGTCATGGGAATGATTTTTTTACATGCCGGAACCAATTGCATTAATGATTATTATGATTTCAAGAATGGTATTGATAAGAAAACAACTTTTGGTTCAAGCCGGGTACTTGTTGATGGATTGATGTCTCCCCGGCATATTTTTATTGAAAGTATTATTTTATTTTCTCTAGGAGCGGCTATCGGACTTGTCATTGTTGCCTCGCGCGGACCTGTGATATTAGGCATAGGGCTTGTTGGTATGGCCGGGGGATATTTTTATAGTGCCAAACCGCTTGGGTTAAAGTATTTGGCTTGGGGCGATATGATGGTTTTTCTTCTTTTTGGCCCGTTCTTGGCATGGGGTGCTTCTTATGCTTTAACAGGAACACATGGGACAGCTGTTATTCTGGTATCTATTCCCTTAGGGTTGCTTGTTACCGGCATATTGCATGCTAATAATATTCGAGACATGCGTGATGACCGCAGCGCCGGCATAAAAACAATGGCACTTTTATTGGGGCTCAAGAAATCTCAAATAGCTTACAGTTTATTATTGTCTGGTGCCTATGCAGGAATTTTGGTGATGACAAGTGCTCGGATTTTACCATGGCAGAGCCTTGCTGTTTTTTTATCTTTGCCTCTGGCGGTTAACAATATGACTATCATTAATAATGTCAAAGAAGACAATCTGAAATCAATTGCGAAGATGGATGTTCAAACAGCACAATTACACCTCTTATTTGGGCTTCTTCTTATATTTTCCATTGGATGGGCAGGAATATTCCGATGATGCAAACGTTAGTCCTCCCCTGCTTATTAGCCAATATATTTTGGTTTTTTATATTTTCTCCTCTAACCGCTCATATGATAAATTTCTGGATTGGGATGAGTCTTGCTTCCGGGAGCCTGGCACTTATTGGCATTGTGACAATCCGAAAAAATATAACGAAAGGACTCACTTTTAAACCGGTCAATATTATAGTTGGGGTTATGACGGCCACGATGCTTTATGGCCTATTTTGGGTTGGACATGCTGTCAGCACATCGCTAT
>JBAXBM010000212.1:0-3960 GCA_037141995.1 Candidatus Omnitrophota bacterium | reverse complement strand
AATCATTGAATGCCTACTGTCACCTTCAACACCCGCGACGATGGCCCAATTCTTTAACCACAACCAACCTAACGCATGCTTAATTGTTCGATCTTTTCTTCCCCCTTAAGACCCAAAAAAACAGGCACAGAAGTCATCATGGGCCGAATATCTATGATAACCGGCGTCAAACCTGTCGCATTTTGAAGCTGCTGCATCATGGCTGGATCAAAATTAAACTGAACGCCACTACTTAAGCTCTGAACTTGAAGCCCCATCTTATCCCGGGTTAAATCAATACCGCCATTGCTAACCTTGCCATCAGTCGAGCTTCCTATCATTGAGTTGTCCGTAGAAATATTTAGACGCTTCTGGATTGTTACTATAATGTTATTAGCCAAGATTGAAAATTCTTCACTTTGATGAGGACTTTTCATTAGAGCCAGCAACGCCTGAAGACCTGTTGTCGTTCCAATTACTTCCAACATTTTAACCGCTTCTTTCTTTTGTTTCTCATCATGTCGATAAAGAATCGCTATTAACTCTTCCTCATTAGGCACAGCATTCTTAAGTCCTTCTGGGCCAAGTTTAATAGCATCCATGATCCGACGATACAAAGGTTGGTCTTGATAATATAAATCCTTTAACTTTGATAATGCATGTTGGGTCACTTGCCTGAAAACCTGCAAATCTTCCCGGCTGATTTCAAAATGATGCCGCAACTTAAATAATAAAGCACGCACATTGATTTCATTGAGTTTGAGTGGTGTTTTGTCACCGTATTTGTTTCCTGAGAAATAAAAATCTCGATCTTTCTGACCTAAAATTGTAGATATTTCATCAGGAGTAAACACGGCTTGGTCATTTTCTTTCAACCCTATTAAAAATTTACCCACCTCAGCTTTAAATTCCTGGTACGCTTGGCCTCCGACAGAATTCTTATCATTAAAATAAGCATATGCATAATAGGATAATAGTTCTTTCATTTCGAGATCCATCCTTAGAATTTCAGCAATAATATTCTTCTCGGCCATAATCTGACCATCTTTATTGACCAAGACCTGTCCTGATCTTCTTAAATTCTCAAAAGCAGGCTTTATCCAACCGAAGGTTTTATCTGCAAAATAAGTTTGAGTCTTATCCCAAAGGATCAGTCCTGTTTTTGGATCTATAGTTTGACCAATATATGATTGATAAGCATTACCAAAATTAATCGCATCTCCTAAAGTTTGAGGTTCTAACGGTGTTAGTGGGCCAAAGCTAAAAAGACCAAGATAAAGCACCATAAATGCTTCCTGGTTAAGCTCTCCTTGTATTGTAGTAGAAATATCACTTTGAGGGCCCAGCAAACCAGATCTTAAATGAAGTAAGAAATTTAAATATGTAATCGGATAATTACCTGGCAACATCCTTAATTCAAGGTGATTATTTTTGAATTTACCGTATCGACTTCCTCCTACTAAATCACTCCAACGAACACCGTGCGATTCATTCTCAGGGAAAAATAGCCCCCACGACATAAAGAAATTTGATAAATATTCCTTTGACCTTAATTCATTCCAATCACCGCTTTCTTCGGCAATCTCACCTCCCATGTGACTATCTTTACCTAGTGTTTCTAAAACCCTTAACCCCGGCAGAATATCCTGCTGGACAGCACGCACAACATCAGCTTCTCTCAAGGAAGAATCATTAACAAATAAATAATAAAGATACATTTTCAGAAATTGGCGACTGCCTAAAGTAAGTCCCGTAACAGGCAGCGCTAGGTAGCAAAAATATGTACGCAATACTGCATCATTTTTATTGCTCATTTTCCAAATTGTATTCACAATCTCCCTTACGGGATCCGCAAATTTAAGAACTTGTTCTAAAACAATTTTTTTCTTAGAAAGAATCATTAACAAGCTAGACCATGTATCATTATTATAACTTCCTAAATAATTGTTTTTTGTAGTCGAATCATATAAAACTTTTATCAATGGCTCTATCGCCCTTTCGTCCCCTATATGCGCCAGGGCTCTCCCTGCACTCTGAACTAAACGGGAGGTTCTATCAAAATTATTATTTGTAATTACATCAATTAACGGCTGCACAGCCCTATCATCACCTATTCGACCCAAGGCCTCTGCAATACCACTATCTGGGTTTTCGCTTAATTCTTTAATCAACCGATCGACAGCCATTCTATCCC
This sequence comes from Candidatus Omnitrophota bacterium, assembly GCA_037141995.1. Taxonomy (GTDB): domain Bacteria; phylum Omnitrophota; class Gorgyraeia; order Zapsychrales; family Fredricksoniimonadaceae; genus Fredricksoniimonas. The sequence goes on along the minus strand of JBAXBM010000212.1, from coordinate 1,787 downwards.
TTATATGTCCCAAAGCTTGTGTAATTCTGTACCGATGATTACCCTTATCAAATAACTGCAATAACAATTTCGTTGCTCTTGAATCCCCAATTTTTCCTAAAATATAAATCAAATCTGATTGAATTCTTCTGTATTTTTCATTTTGCAAAGCCCCCATCAGCAACGGAACGCAATGCTCACTGTCTCTGCGGCCAATTTCTATCAATGCAATTGTTGAAGTATCCCTTCGAATATAGGGAGGATCATTATTGTCACTATTATCATCATCCATAAGATCCACCAAACCCATCACAGCCGTATAATCACCTTCTTTCGCCACTTGATTCTGTTTTGCATAAAAATTGTTCAGTTCGTCCAACGGTGAAGACGACATAGCCCTATCACTACTAGAGGCAATAGCGGCTGCAATCGCTGCGCCCACACCAGACGCATCTTTAATAAATTGGAACGCTATCTTTCCTTTCCCATCAATTGACTCCATAGAACGTAATTCTTTAATAGCATCTTCAACATAACCCCGCATCTTTGGGTGGTTCTCCCAGACGCTGCCGTCAACGGCGACAAGATGGTCCTTATCCAATTGCGTATCCATTGTCTTGATCCCAGCAAACAAAACCGCCGCAACGAGTCTACCGGCCCTCAAGGAGAGGGTATGGCATTGTTCCCATAAAATCTTGAGATCGTTGTCAGACATCTCAGTCAACCGAAAACGGTCACCTCCTGATAATGCCTGCTTCAAAGCTGATACGCCATCAAATTGCTCAACATAACTGATGAGCTTCATCATATAGACATCAGGGCTACCCGGAACTAAATCTGCATATATCAAATCCAATATAATTCGCTGCAACCGTTGCCCATCTGACGACTCAACCAAACGCACAACTTGCCCGCCAGAAAGATCGGACAAAGAGTTCACGTCGTACTGTCTTCGCACCCTTTCATACAATTCCCTGCCGGTATCAGTTAAATATTTTTCTAGTGCATAAGAATCAAAAAGCTTAAAAAGAACCGGACTTTTATTTATCCATCCTGCCGCCTCTCGTGGCGACAAACCTTCGGGAATCGGATATTTTAATCTTTGACGGACGTCCAACTGAACTGCCGCTATCAAATACTTGAGTTCGTCCTCATTATCAAATTCTTCAGCACTTAACCTTTGAGGTGTATCTATAAAAGGAACAACTTCACGCTCCTTCATGAAAACTCCACGATCGCGAAGAAATTTTAAATGCATCCTCAATAATTTCCCCAAATATGCACCTGAAAGCATTTTCTCGAATGCATGATCATGGATAGGATCAATATTCTGAAATAAAGTTCTATCAAAAATTGTTTGTGGCAGATCGCCAAACATAAAACCGCCTGCGTCTGTATTTAATATCTGACCATTCTGATCGAGCAAGGAATATGTAAACCCTGTCCCCAAAATCAAACCTAAATCAGCATTCGGCACAGCAAGATGCGTCGCAACAACATCATTAAGCAACGCCTTCACTTTTACATTTCCCAGGCCTTCCAACTCGAGGGCCTTCTGCAGCACACCGCCAACATCTGTCCCTATTGCATCAGGGATACTCCACCCCTTAACCCACTTTCGTAATTTTCCAGACGCCTGGCCTGTTTGTTGAACCGCTTGAGAGAAAGTAAATCCCAAGGAATAATTACGAACATTGCTTATTCCCAAAGTAGCTATTTGCTCTGCGATGGTCTTAAATGGATCTTTTCTTCCAGTTTTATGCTCATCTGTAAATTTCATAGACGTACTTTTAATAATTTCCGGCTTC
>JBAXBM010000211.1:0-3989 GCA_037141995.1 Candidatus Omnitrophota bacterium | reverse complement strand
TTGTAAAAAGCCCGTTACGGATCGTCTGATGCGATCCGGTGAGGGCATTAAGTAAAGTGGATTTTCCGGCATTGGTATAACCAACCAGCGAAATGAGCGGCACGTGCTGGCGTTCGCGATTCTTGCGCTTGGTCATGCGCGCCTTGGTCACATCTTCCAAATCTTTCTTCAATCTGTCAATGCGCTCACCGATACGTCGACGATCAGATTCCAGTTTCGTCTCACCAGGGCCAAGGGTTCCGATACCGCCGCCTTGACGTGACAGGTCATTGTAATTTCCCGTTAAACGCGGCAAACGATACGCCAGCTGAGCTAATTCAACCTGCAGTTGACCTTCCTGAGACACCGCCCGGCGGGCGAAAATATCAAGGATCAACTGCGTGCGGTCAAGGATCTTCACCGCAATAGCTTCTTCAAGATTACGCTGCTGAACGCCCTTTAGTTCCTCGCTAAAAATAACCGCCTGAGCATCAAGGGTCCGCGCATGCGCCGCCAGCTCCTGAACCTTACCGCTCTGGATCAAGGTCGCCGCCGTCGGAGGGCTTGCCGGGCAAACAAATGTCCCGACCACTTCACCGCCGCACGCCTTGACCAGCTCCGCCATTTCAAGGGATGTCTCCTGGATCGGCCATCCCCCACTGCGCCTGAAATCCACAATCGCCAGAATAACTTTTTCCATGATTAACCCCTGATTGAACCTGTTTATCCCTAGACATGTACACCTCAGAAGCTGAAAGCATGCCTCGGATGCGAGTTCAGAAACCAAGCTTTCCCTAATCCCTTTTCCAGAGAAAACTGTTTCTGCTGTCTGAGCAGACAGGCATGCTGTAAGCTTCCACAATCACACGTACAATATTAAACACTACGCATGTTTGATATTTTTATATATTCTATCCGCTATCGCAACTGGCGTTTCACCTGATGCCAGCGTCAGCCATTCGATACGTTTATCCTTACGAAACCATGTCATCTGACGTTTCACATAATGCCGCGTGTGCAATTTCATCAAATAAACAGCACGTTCAATGTCATAAACCCCGTCGACAACACCCTTAACCTCGGGCACGCCAATGATCCTTGCCCCGGTTGATGACAACGGCAATGTCAACAACGACCGAACCTCTTCCATCATCCCCGCCGTAACCATCTGATCGATCCGCACCTCTACCCGGCGATATAATTCTTCCCGCGGCCGCTCCAGACCGAAAATCCGCACCGCATACTTTCCCCAAAAACCTTCCCGCCGCTGTTTGACCTGCGAAAAAGGAATCCCGGTCGCTTTATAAACCTCCAGCGCCCGCACAATACGCCGCACATTTTCAGAAGGGATCGCCGCCGCCGCATCAGGATCAACCTGTTTTAATTCAGCATAAAGTTCAACCGGATCCACCGCTTCAAGCTCTGCCCTCACCACAGAATTCACGTCCCCCTCAAAGAGCCCGTCAAGAAGCGCCATCATATACATGCCACTGCCGCCGACAATCAAAGGGATCTTGCCTCGGGAATGAATATCAGCAGTTGCCGCAGACGCCAAGGCGCGGTACCTGGCGGCGCTGAACTCTTCTGTAACAGAAACAACATCAATCAAATGGTGAGGAATACGCCGCTGAAGATCGGAGGAAGGCTTGTCGCTGATAATATTTGCTTCACGGTAAACCTGCATGGCATCGCAGGAAACAATCTCGGCATTAATCAAATCCGCCAGCGCCGCGGCAACCGCAGATTTCCCAACAGCAGTGGACCCGGCAAGGAAAATAACAGGAAGGCGATCACTCACGGATAAATACGCGTCGGATAACCCAAACCGGAAAGTTTAGCCTCCAGCTCAAGGGCATCTTTTAATGCCGTGATCCGTCCCACACGCACACGGTAAAAGAGCCGCCCGTCCGGAGCTGTTGTTTCAACGATATAAGAATATTCCCTGCGGTCGATCAAGTCACGCATCAGCTGTTCGGCATGCCCCTTATCAATAAACGCGCCCACCTGAACAGCAAAATACTGTTTTTCTTCCAACAACTGCAGCGCCAGCTTGCTTTCAAATGAACGGGGATACTCTTTAATGATTTTCTCAAGAAACTCATGCGCCTTTGCCCATTGGGAAAGGCGTAAATTAGCACGCGCCACCTTAAGGTAAATCAAGCTCATCATCCCCGAATGGCGCTGCCTGTTCATCAACGCCACAGCCTCTTTACGGGCATTCTCATAAAAACCCTGCAGATACAGCGTATCAATAACCCCGATACTGGCTTTTTCATAAATCTCATCAACAGGCCGGTCATGGAGCACCTGCTTGAATACATCATGCGCCTGGGGATAATCACCCAAACGCAAAAAACACAGCCCCAGATAATACCCCGCCCTGGCGGCATCATCACGCAAAAGATACGCCTTGCGCGACTCCTTGGCCAGCTCCCTGGCTTTCTTGTAATCTTCCTGGATGATAGCCGTCTCAATATCTGCCAAAGGATTCGTACGGGCGAACGCCGTCAACGGGACACCTGCAATAATAAGGCAAAGTAGAATGCGTTTCATGATTCTCTCTTGTTACAATTAAAATTCATTAGTTATTACAACTATACGCCTACAAGAGGGGCTGTCAATAAAAGTTTAACCCGCATTTTTCAATAGAAAAAAGTAATGCGGGTTAAACAACATACTCGAATTTAAATGGGAAAAAACAGGGGCGACAGAGATATGGAGGGAACTACAGTTTGGTGGATTCGTCATTACAGGAAGGCCCTGACCGCCCCTGAATTAAATTGGGAAATTTGGTTCGAAACGCCCCCTCATCCCCTCCCAGTAAAAGCCTTTACGGCCATCCACCTGTTAAAGTATGCACTAAAAATATAAAAAAATCAATAGATAGAAGATAATTTTAGTAAAAAATTATACTCATAACAATACAACGACATCCTTGACGACGAGATCGATGTATTTGAAACACATACCTTTGCAACCGGCCCCCTGATTATTATCTATTTTTTTCACGCACAACATACGCCAATTGCACATCCCCTTTAATCAGGTCATTACCAATCACCGGCATAGTAATATTACGCTGACGCGCCAGGCGACCAACACATAAAATTGTCTATTCATATAACCCTTGTTTCCACAGCATGTAAAGCGGAATATTTCTTACGCTGTCACCTGAGAAATTATCCAGCGACGTTGTTACTGCCAATTCTGGAGAATACCGTTTTCTATACTCGGCAAGACTGCGCGATTTATTGTTCCGTCCGGACTTAACTTCAATCGGCACAATACGGGCTCCACATTGAGTCACAAAATCAAGCTCTGCCGTATTATTAGACTTCCAGTAAAAAGGGATATCCCCGCCGGCATTTAATAATTCCGTCAACACAAGATTCTCCGCCAAAGCGCCTTTAAACTCCTTATAAATTTCCGGAGCTTGAAAGATCGCCTCGGCGGGTAAATGCGCCAGCTTTCTCAGCAAGCCCACATCGGCTGTATATAATTTGAAATAATTTCTGTCGGCATACGCCGCCAGCGGCATGAAGGGTTTCTCGATCCTGGCAACTTTATAAACCATTCCGGCGGCGATCAGCCATTCCAACGCATCTTCAAGCTCTTTCGCCCTTGCCCCCGGACGAACATGACTAAAAATAAACTTGCCATTCTCTCTGGCAAGTTGACTGGGAATAGACTTCCAAATCAAATTTAACCGTGGAATATCCGCAACAGGTGCGTGTTTGGAAAAGTCCAGCTCATATGATTCCAATATCCTTTGCTGGACGGACTCAACCTCGACAATATCTTTGGTCTCAATCCATTTCGCGACGGCCTCCGGCATCCCGCCGGTCAAGTAATAATTTTTTAAATAATCGGCCATTCTATCTGTGAATAATTCCGGAACTCGCTCCCCTCTCTTCAAGCCTGACAAAAGATCGAGCAATTCTTTCCCCTGATTTGCCAGAACAAATTCGTAAAAACTCATCGGCCGCAAGGTTAAAAAATCGACCTTGCCT
>JBAXBM010000210.1:0-3992 GCA_037141995.1 Candidatus Omnitrophota bacterium | reverse complement strand
CACAATATTTCTTGCTTTATTAATTCCATATTGATCCGCTAACGCGACAAGATCTCCTGGAACAAAATTATCACGTTTGCCGTTCAGGCTCATCTGATGCCTGTTCGTCCAGGTGCCCGACGGATTATACGCCCACACAACATCAAACGCCGGTGACAAACGCCATTGTCCGGATTTATCCATCAAAAATACCACATTCCGCGTATGATCATCCTGGTTCCGCGCGAGGATATTAAATACCATCCGGCGGTACGCCTCCCGCAGCGCGTCATGACCAAGATTAAGCCGGAGGATCACCTGGAACAGCTGTTCATACCCGTATTCCCCGGACGCGTTAAAATCATAATGCGCCATGGCACATAAAGACTGCATATGAATCTTTTCATGGTTTTCATCCCGATCAAATCGCCGGGTCATAAAATGCGCCCGTCCGTGTTCTTCAAAAAGGCGGCAAGGCATCATCCGGATTCCGGCTTTAACCGCCATCAAATAATACGCATATTCAATGCGCCCGTACCCCGCGGGATCTCCCAGGGCTGTATCATGCACACCATCAAACTTTAATATCCATGGCTCAAAACCTGCAGGAACCGCGACTTGCCCGGACCGGACCTCGCCTGTAAGTGGATTCCAGGCAATAACAGCTTTAGCCCGATTCCCTCCGGCGGATGTTCCCACGCGGATAATCGACTCCAGGGCGTCCTGCCGATCTTGCGAGAGATTAACAGTTAAAATTTTTCTGTTGTGCAGGATTTCCGCAGCAAGCGCTGTCAATTCTGATATTTCAACAGGCTCTGCCTTCTTCTTCCTTGAACCGAGCGCCGGCTTAAACTCAAGAGCCCCCATGGCCCTTGTTCCCATATAACATAATTTCTCGACAGGATTAAAGTCACCGGGCGACCGTCCCTGGCGGCTTAACCATACATCTATCAGTTTGTTGCCGAACCGGTCGGGCAAAACATCCGCCAACAACCCCGGAAGCCCATGATAGGTTGTTTGATTTAATCCGGGGAATGAATAAATACCGCTTTTAAGCGGCATCATCAGTGGCGCGACGTTAAGGCCCTGGCGGATAAACTCCGGTGCATATTCAACATCCGCGCAGCCGCGCACCTCATCCCATGCCACCGCCCCCAAGAAACGGACCCAAAGATAAATCTCGGCGACATGAACAGGGCGGAATACCAGGCTCATACCAGCGTCCTTTTATCATCAGTTTTTTTTCGGCGCCCTGAAGCATGCTGACGCTGCCAGCCCTTTAGTTTCGACAATTCAAGCGGACTTGGCCCGGTTGCCGGCAGGATACGATCAAAAAGATCAATACTTCCTAACGCCCGCAAAGTTCGTATTAACCCGCAGGTTGAACTGTTGGAACCTTGTTCAATATTTTGAACCACTTTACGGGCCACACCGGCTTTTTGCCCCAATTCATTCTGGGTAATATTTAAGGCCAAACGTTGGCGCTGGATCCTTGCGCCAAGTTCTTCCAGAACAGCTTTATCGGTCATAGCTTGAAAATCCATAGCAACTTCTCCTTATTTTCTTTACCCTCTGCAAGCGTATCATAGATAAATTAAAATGTCAACAATGCGGCATCCTAAAAGATGCATAACTTTGTATATATGATATAACGCCCCTTTAAAGGAGCTTAATAGTATATAATAATACGTCGGGCTCCTCCGTTTGAGCCAGCACACGGCTGATCGCGGTCATTTCGCTCAGTGCTTCGACACAACAGACAATACCGTCAGCACCATGATCTTCATATCATTGAAGAAACTCACGCCATCATGGACATAGGCAAGGGCGATCTGGAGTTTGTCAGGAAGGATCTGTGTCTTGTATGTAGACTCAGGGTCGGTGCTGGCTGAAAGGATATTTTCTTCATGGCGGTACTTGATCGACGCCATGTCGGTTATTCCCGGACGTACGCTGAGGACTGCCGCAAAATCTCCGGTATAAAAAGCCCTGTACCGCTCGACTTCCGGCCTTGGTCCTACAAAACTCATATCGCCCAGTAACACGTTGAACAACTGCGGGATCTCGTCGATCTTGGTTTTGCGCAGGATCCGGCCCACGCGCGTCACACGCATGGCCGAGCCGGGTTCAAAACCTTTTTTCTCCCCATCAGGATCAGCCGCCATGCTGCGGAATTTGTAAAGCAAGAATACCTTGCCACCACGGCCCATCCGTTTTTGCCTGAAGAACACAGCGCCATGTGAATCAATGCGGATCAGGATCGGCACAGCAAGATAAACAGGGGCAGAAATAATGATCCCAGTGAAAGACAAAATAAGATCAAATAGCCGTTTCCCGAAATTCCGGTAAATGTTCATTTCCTGTTTCCAGCAATGATATCTTTAACCGTTTTTGTTATATGACGCAACTGCTGCTGCGTCAGCCCCGGATAAATCGGCAAGGACAGGATGCGTTCATAAAGCCATTCGCTATTGTGAAAATCCTTCCCGCGCGGCTTGAAGCGGTCGCGATAAAACGGATGCCGGTATAACGGAATAAAATGCACGCTGGCACTGATCCCCCGTTCTGCAAGCTCCGTAATAAATCTGCTCCGGTCTATCGTCAAACTTTCAACGGCCAGCTTGATCACATACAAATGCCAGCTCGTCTCGCGGTCCGGCCTGACAACCAGTGTATCAATTTCAGGCACAGCCTTAAACGCTTTGTCATAATACGCCGCGACAGCCTTACGTTTCCCGCCGGTCCAAGCCAGCCGATCGAGCTGGACGAGCCCAAGGGCCGCATTGATATCCGTGGTATTATATTTAAAGCCGGGAGCAACAACCTCATAAAACCAGCTGCCTTCTTTGGAATACCTTTTCCATGCATCCTTGTTCATCCCATGCAGGCGCATGGTTTTCATGCGCGATGCCCACTCTTCATTATCCGTCGTGATCATCCCGCCTTCACCGGTATTCAAAGTTTTTGTCGCATAAAAACTGAAACACGTGATATCGGCAAGCGTTCCCACATTCCTGCCTTTATAAGACGACGGAAGAGTGTGTGCGGCATCTTCAATCACCAGTAATTTATGTTTCTTCGCGATCCGGCACACGGCGGTGTAATCCACCGGCTGGCCCGCAAAATCAACCGTAATGATCGCCCTGGTCTTTTTCGTAATCAGGGCCTCGATCCTGGCAGTATCCATATTCATGGTATCGCGTTCAACATCCACAAACACAGGCTTTGCCTTGAAGTAGCAAACGACTTCAGCTGATGCAGTAAAAGTGATCGCCGGAACAATCACCTCATCCCCTTCTTTCAATCCAATCGCTTCAAGCGCCAGATGCAGGGCGGCCGTACAGGAATTGACCGCAATGGCAAACCGGGCACCGGTATACGCCTTGAACCGTTCTTCAAATTCCACCGTCTTCGGTCCCATCGTATGCCACCCCGACTTAAGGACATCAACAACAACCTTGATCTCTTCTTTGCCAATATATGCCTTGTGGAACGGAATATGTTTCAATGTATTCTCCTTATTTCACCAACACGTTTCATCTCGTCGATATCCTTAATTTTACCGTCAAGAAAAGGCCCGGGGTCAACCCGCATTACCTCTTTCTATTGAAAATGCGGGTTAAATAGTTGTATCAATGCATATTTTCATGTTGTTAATTCGATTCTAACTGATTAAGCCACCGTCATCAGCACATGCGTCGTTGCCAAGCGTTCCCCTTTGAATTTCGGCCTGATAACGATTTCAACATTTTGATCAAGGATATTGAGTAATCCAAACAAATGATCAAGAGAAAACATGCTAAGCTTGCCGTTCATAAGGCAAGACACTTGCGTACGTCCCCGAAATTTATGTGGCCTCAAATTTTCAAGATCCGAAAATAGAAAAACCTTTAAAACTCACAACACCTCAACATTCTTCAACTTCTTCCCGACATACACATTCTTCGCATCAAAGATAAGTTTCGCGTTCCTGGCGATCATGGGGTAATCGACAGCGGTGTGGTCAACGGCGA
>JBAXBM010000209.1:0-4011 GCA_037141995.1 Candidatus Omnitrophota bacterium | reverse complement strand
CCCCGCTTACCTTCAAACGGCAGGATACGGATAGAATTATTCTCACTTTGCCGGTAAAAATACCCGCCGCAAATAACCTGAATATAAAACAGATCCATCGCCATCAGGATAAACAGGCCGATAATAATATTGCGTATGATACCAATGCGCATATACCGTTACTTTCAAAATCGCAATATCCGCGCCGCATCACGCAGACGTTCAAACACAAATAAAGCCGACACCATACTCGCCACAACTTCCGGGAACCAGACACTGAAAAGGACATCCATCCACCGGATATCCTCAAACACCATTTTATACAAAAATGCCATAATAAGGGTATGCGCTGTTATAAGCAAAAAAACCATCAATAACTTTGATACCGACGAACCTCGCTCATAGCAATTCTTCCGGATATATGTTGAAAGGCACGCGCACACCATATAACTGAAAACATGCGTCCCAAAAGGCATGGTACTAAAACAATCCTTAAGTATCCCGCCGAACAGGGCCGTTAAAAGACTGAAACGTATACCGGAATAAAGATTAAAAAAAATGACAAGGATGAGCATCAGGTGCGGATCTCCCCACCGCCCGAAAAGACTGAACAAGCAGTACTCAAGGAGCAGGAATAAAAAGCACAAGATAGGAATAATAAGAATCTGACGCATAGAAAAATATCAAACAAACACATTTATGATATATCAAGAATAGGCGCGGCCGGTTCCCTGTTATTTAATCACTAAAACTTCCTCGATCTTTTCCACATCAACGGCAGGGAGCACTTCGGCCCGAGCATCCGAAATGCCTCCCGCGGAATAAACTTTGGAAACACGCCCGACCAGAAGTCCCGCAGGAAATGCCGTGCTGATTGAAGATGTGATGATCCCGTCTCCCTCCTGGATATCCGTGTCCTGCATAATATAAGATAAACGGCAATTACCCGATAATGACCCACTCAAAAGCCCGGCATCGCGCGAACGCTGATTGAGCACCGCCACACTGAAGCTCGGATCATTAATAAGGATCACCTTCGAAGAATTATCCGCCGCTTCCACAACCTTGCCCGCCACTCCCAGCGCCGTAATAACGGGCATGCCGGATTTTATCCCCTGACGGCTGCCCTTATCAATCATCAAGGAAGAATTCCAATTCGCAGGATCCCTGGCAATTACACGGGCCGCGATTGTCGTAAAAGGCTGCATCGGCTTCAAGCCTAATAACCGCTGGAAACGTCCGTTCTCGGATACCGTCTCATTAAGACGGACAACTTGAGCTTTTAATTTAAAATTCTCAGCCTGAATTTTCTGATAATCGGCATACGTTTTACGGTAGGAAAGAAATATCTGCAGTTCTTTGAGAGGGGGATTGGCCACACTGACACTTGAGGCTACAACACCCATTGTTTCCAGCTTGATCCCGTGCCAAAAAGGAGAATTAAAAAAAAGCAGCCAGAATGGCGCAACAATGACAATGGCGTATATGACCTGTTTGGGGATCTTGCGCCACATTAGGATCCCCTCCTGGTCAGAAATCCAGTTTAGACTGAGACATCAGGCGATTACGCAGATTAGCAGACAGATTAAGCGTATCCCCCGTACCCATGACAACCGCAATCGTCGGATCATCGGCCACATGAACCGGCAATCCCGTTTCCTCCGCGATACGCTTGTCAAGCCCACGCAGGAGAGATCCGCCGCCTGCCATCACAATGCCACGATCAATAAGATCAGCCGCAAGCTCGGGGGGCGTATGTTCCAGCGTCGACTTTGACGCATCCACAATTGACTGAACCGTATCGGCCAGCGCTTCACGAATTTCAACAGACGTAATAGATATAGTCTTAGGCAATCCGGCAATAAGGTCGCGCCCGCGCACATCCATGGCCAGTTCCTCTTCCAGCGGATAAGCTGAACCGATGCGGATCTTGACCTCTTCCGCCGTGCGTTCACCGATCATAATATTATAGGTGCGGCGCAAGTACTCCATGACAGCCAGATCCATTTCATCACCGGCAACCTTAATGGACTTCGCGTAAACAATACCGCCCAGTGAAATAACAGCAAAATCCGTTGTGCCTCCGCCGATATCAATGACCATATTACCACCCGGCTCATTTACCGGAAGACCAACGCCAATAGCTGCCGCTTTAGGTTGTTCAATAAGATGCACATGCCTCGCTCCGGCACGCTCTGCCGAGTCCATCACCGCACGCCGTTCAACCTCGGTGATTCCCGGCGGAATCGCGATGACAATAGACGGACGTGAAAAAAACCTGCGCGGCTGAACCTGTTTGATAAAATATCTCAACATCGCCTCGGTCACTTCCGGGTCTGAAATAACACCGTCTTTCATCGGACGAATCGCCACAATGCTTTCAGGCGTACGGCCCAGCATGCGCTTGGCCTCATTCCCTACCGCCACAACACGGTTGGTGCTCTTTTCGATAGCGACAACCGATGGCTCACACAAAACAACACCCTTGCCCTTAACAAATACGAGCGTGGTCGCAGTACCAAGATCAATCCCCATGTCACTGGAAAACATCCCCAGGATATTATCGAAAAACCCCCGAAGGAACTTAATACTCTTGTGGATCATAACAGCCTCTTCACAGTTACGTGCAGGAAAATATTTCCTGCCTTAATATGTATTTAATAAAAATGACGCCCCAATCTTAACCAAAAAGACCTGGGAAGTCAAAAGATTTCTATGCTGCTATCAAAGTTGTAAATGCTTTGACGAAACCCGGATAGGACTTTGTTGTACATTCCATGTCGCGGATGCTAACCGGTGTCCTGAGACCCAATACGGCAAACGCCATGGCCAAACGATGATCATGATGCGGATCAAGAACTGGAACAACGCCCTCTTCCCCATACACGCCACGCGGACGGATAATAATTTCATCCGGTTTTTCCGTAATATCAGCACCTACCTTGATCAATTCTTTGCGTAAATCACTGATTCGGTCAGATTCCTTGACACGGGCATGTCCAATACCCGTGAGCCGTGTGACCCCTCTGGCAAACATCGCCATAACAGCCATCACAGGAACAAGATCCGGACAATTCTTCAGCGAAAATGTTCCCCCTTTAAGCTGGAAATCTCCCTTGACATGAATGCTCCGTGACGAACGATTCATGCAGACACCCATTTTCTCTAATAATGAAAAAATGGCCCCATCAGATTGAACAAGCGTATCATCAAAATACCCTTTGAGCCTCACGTCTGACGGCACCAATGCGGCGCCCGCCATAAAAAATGCGGCTAATCCATAATCAGAAGGGACATGGAATGCCTTAAGCCCCCGATATGCCTGGCCTCCAGGAATAAAAAACGCTCGCGCCCCGCGCGGTTCCACACAAATACCTGCCTTGGCAAGGATCTGCCGCGTCATCAACACATAATCACGGGAAACAAGATCTTTACCAGTCATAACAAGCCGCGTATCACCACGGTCTGCCAAAGGAGCAGCAATCATAAGCGCCGAAATAAATTGAGAACTGACAGATCCGTCGACCTTAACCTCGCCGCAAGGCACTTCCCCGCCGCGGAAGGTCACGGGGACCGACTCGCCACGGCCATTCCCTTTGATCCGCAATCCGCGCGCACGCAGGGCTTCACAAAGATGCCGGTTGGGGCGCCCCACAAGAGTCCCTTTACCGCTGACAATCGCTTCTCCGGCATAATGCGGCAGCAAGGGCAAAATAAAACGCAAAGATGTCCCGGATTCCCGGACATCAATAAAAAGTTTTTCTTTCTTTTTTTGAAAAGCAGGCGCCTCAAGCAACAAGCCGCCCTTCACAGGAGAAACCCGTACCCCCAGGGCTACGGCGACATCCAGGGCAGCCCTGGCATCATCACAATCAGACGCTCCCAGCACACGTGATACGCCGCCGCAAGCCGCAATAAAAAACGCGCGTATCGAGTACGATTTAGATGGCGGCAGCTCGACAACGCCCCGCAATTTCCGGACAGGAATAACAGTAAAAGACATCAGCGTTTAAGAACGACCTGGTCGTTCTT
>JBAXBM010000208.1:0-4022 GCA_037141995.1 Candidatus Omnitrophota bacterium | reverse complement strand
TTGGTATACCCACCCAATGGGAACACCAAGAACTCAAGGCGTTCCCGGGGAATCCCGTAAAGAAAATATGACTGGTCCTTGCGCGTGTCTGCGGCCTTGCGCAATTCATAAACACCCGTTTCAGGATGACGGACATTCCGCACATAATGCCCCGTCGCCAAATGGGTGGCCCCCAGCGCCCGCGCATCATTAAAAAGCCGGTCAAACTTCAAATAACTGTTACAGCGCACGCAGGGATTGGGCGTGCGGCCCCTGGCATATTCACAGGCAAAATCCTGAATAACGAGTGACTCGAGCACATCCCCGTAATTAAGGACATGATGCCCGATGCCCAGGGCGCGGCACACGCGCCGGGCATCCTCAATCGATTTAAGACCGCAGCAGCTCGGTCGCCGCTCTTCACCGGAAGGCGGCAGTTCAAAACACATGGTGACCCCCGCAACATCAAAGCCCTGTTCCTGCAAAAGAGCCGCCGCTACGGATGAATCCACACCGCCTGACATCGCCACCATAATCTTTGTCATGCCGTCTTTCCCAAAACATTTTCAATCGACTTCTCAAGGGCAGTAACCAGTGTATCCAACTCCTGTTTTGTCATGGATAACGGCGGCATCAGGACAATGACATTGCCCAATGGCCGAAGCAACACACCGTATTGCCGGGCAGCCTGACAAACCCTCGCCCCAACACCTTCCTGCCACGGGAAAGATTTTTTCTGCTTCCTGTCAGCCACCAGCTCAATCCCGGCCATAAACCCCCGCTGGCGGATATCTCCGACAAAAGGATGGGCCTTAAGGCACTGAAGGCGCTTGGCGAGAAAAGCGATCTTGGGCTGAAGTTTTTCAAGGACTCGCTCTTTCCTGAAAAGGTCAATATTGGCAATCGCCACGGCGCACGCCAGGGGATTACCCGTATATGTATGCCCGTGAAAAAATGTTTTCATATCCTGGTAAGGAAACAAAAAACCGTCAAAAATACGCTGGGTTGTCAAAGTCGCGGCCAGGGGAAGATATCCGCCTGTAATGCCCTTGGCCACACACATAAAATCCGGATGCACATCCTCCTGCCCGCACGCGAACATGGTTCCGGTACGGCCGAACCCCGTGGCCACTTCGTCAGCAATCAGCAAAACATCATATTTCCGGCAAAGCTGTTCAAACCGTTTGAGAATACCCGCAGGCCACATGATCATCCCCGCGGCCCCCTGCACAATCGGTTCAATAACCAGCGCGGCCATCTCGCCATGTTTTTTCTTAAGAAGATCCTCAAGGCGATCCGCCGCTTCAAACGCATACGCCGGATATTTCTTTCCCGCCGGAGCGCGATAACAGTCAGGCATATCAAGCTGAATCGTTTTAAAAACAAGCTTGCGGTAAACCTGATGAAAGAGTGCAATGCCGCCCACGCTCACACTGCCCAGCGTATCCCCGTGATAGGAATTCGCCAGATGAATCAAAGATGTTTTATTCTTCTGTCCCGTATTCTGCCAGTACTGATACGCCATCTTGAGCGCAATCTCGACGGCTGTTGAACCATTATCCGAATAAAAAACTTTGGCCAGCCCTGACGGCGCAATGCCAACAAGCTTTTCGGCAAGCTCCACCGCCGGCGTATTCGAAAGCCCCAGCATGGTCGAATGCGCGATCTTGTCCGTTTGGCATTTCAAGGCTTCATCGAGCGCCCCCCGGCGATGTCCGTGCACCGTCACCCACAGGCTCGACGCCCCGTCAAGGTATCGTTTGCCGCCGCTGTCAATCAAATAGGCCCCCTCCCCGCGATCGATCACCAGGGGCGGGCCCGGAACATCCGCCAGCCAATCCTGCATCTGCGTGAAGGGATGCCAGACATATTTCTTATCAAGCGCCACAAGGCGCGCCGTATCATTCTTCGGCATTGATAGCAGCGCCTTCACATCAACCCGGCCGCGGCAACAACGGAGGACCGTATCCCTATCGGTTTCTTTCAGAAACGGGATCGTCCCCAGCACCGGAACATCTGTCAGTGCTTTAATCTCCCGGGGATTTGTTTGTTCCGGGACCCCCTTGCGCCCGCCGGAAAGATCGGAGAAAATAATTCCGGCCACAGGCAAGCTCCGGCGATGCGCTTCATTGACTGTCAATAACGTATGATTGATCGTCCCAAGCCCTAACCGCGCCGTAATAATCAATTCAGCCCCCAGGTCGCGGGCCAAATCTGCCATATTGTAGGCACCGGTGATGGGCACCAGCAGCCCTCCGGCCCCCTCCACAAGCATCACCTCATGGCGTGCCGCCACCTGATGAAAAGCATCAATGATCTTTGCCGGGACAAGCTTGATCCCCGCCCGCCGGAATGCCAGATGAGGTGATAACGGCTCCGGCGCGCAATACGGATTAATCTCACGCAAACCATCGGTGATGTTCAGGTGATCCTTAAGAAATTCTGCATCCCCCACACCTGACTGGACAGGCTTAAAAACTCCGACATCAAGCCCGGCTGAACATAAAAGAGCGCCAAGCGCAAGGGTGGTGTACGTCTTGCCCACCCCGGTATCCGTTCCTGTAATAAAAAATATCTTCTTCATACCGCAGCCTCAATCCAAACCAACTCAAAAGTCACGCGCAATTTATCTTCCAGGGCAAACTGCGCCCTGTATTCTTTTTCCGTTAAAGCCAACAGCCCTTTTCCCCAATAAAAATTCCGCGACAGGCTGTTCGCCCCGATACCTTTGAGCCAGCCGAGCAAGGCCGCCACACTTGAAAAATATGTCGTACGCTGTTCCGTCATGATTCTAAATTCCCTGAAACCAGCCTGATTCATGGCCCTGCGGACATCATCCACTGACGGGATCTGCCTCAACAGGGGCAACGGCTTTCCCCTCACGGCCGCCGCGCGCTGAAGGCTTTGAAAAAACTCGGTCAAAGTCCCGCGGACAAACATCACTGCCAAAAATACGCCCGACGCCTTAAGGACACGCCGTGCCTCCCTGAAAGCCTGCGGCAGATCATCAACCCACTGGTACGCCGACGCTGACACCACCACATCAAAGCACGCGGCATCAAACGGTAAGGCACTGGCTGATGCCAGAACCCATTCCGCCTGGGGCACACGGCAGCGCCCCGCCGCCACCATCCCTTCCGCCGCGTCAAGGGCTACAACACGCCCGCCTGCCCGGCAAAAATCTTCCGCCACCGCCCCATCGCCGGCCCCCACATCAAGGATAACCATGCCCTGCGGTTCAAGTTTAAGCGCAAGGCGGCGCGCCAACCCTGCCTGAATATCAGCCAAAGCCGCGTAACGCGAGGCGGCCAGCGAAAACCTTTGCCGAATCATATCACGGTCATCATGTATCATAACCCGGTAAACTCCGTTACAAGGGCATTAAAGGCCGCAGGACGGGATATAAAAGGCACATGGCCGCAGCCAGGTAAAACATCTACCCTGGCCGACAGGCAAAATCCCTTCAAGGGCGCAACAAGCGCTTCAGGACAAATATAATCCTCAGCGCCGTATATAAACTGGACCGGAACCGTCACACCCGCGAGAACTCGCCGTAAGTCCGCAACAGCCAGAATATCCAAATACGCCCGAAGCACCTCTTTCGACGGAACAGGCATCGCCTTGTGTAACGGTTTAATCGCCGCATACGATGGACTAGCCTTTTCCTCCGGCGTAAAAAGGGAGCGAAAAAATACTTCAAGGATCCTCGCCGTATCCCCCTCCAGCTTGCGCCCCAACGCATGGATGCGGTCCCGGGTCAAGCCTACGCCCATATGTTCACCCGCCGTAAAACACGGCACAGATCCGGCAAAAGTAATGGCCCTGAAAAAATCCGGGCGGATTTGCCACAGTTCAAGCGCGACAAGGCCGCCGAAGGAACTCGCAATAAAAGCCGCCCCGCGTATGCCGCGCCTGTCAAACTCCCCGGCAAGGCCATGCGCCATATCACGGAGAGTTTCCCTTTTCCAGGGACAAACCCCATG
Source organism: Candidatus Omnitrophota bacterium (assembly GCA_037141995.1). Taxonomy (GTDB): domain Bacteria; phylum Omnitrophota; class Gorgyraeia; order Zapsychrales; family Fredricksoniimonadaceae; genus Fredricksoniimonas. The sequence goes on along the minus strand of JBAXBM010000208.1, from coordinate 60 downwards.
CCCCGGAAGGTCAGGCGCCATCACAATGCCTTTGCGGCTAAAATACTCTTCCTGCCAGCG
>JBAXBM010000207.1:0-4037 GCA_037141995.1 Candidatus Omnitrophota bacterium | reverse complement strand
CCTGACTGACTCCTCTTTTTCTAGCTTGGCTACAGAGTCCTTAATAATCTTTAATTCCTCTTGTAGCCTAAGAAGCTTGTTCTTTCCGTCAGTATAGGACTGCTCTAATCGAATCTTCTTCTCGTATGTGCTGTTGCGTGTTTGCTCTAAAAGCGGGATATTATCATCGACCTTCTGTTCACCAATCTGCTCGCTAATTATCTTTAAATTCTTTTCACATTGCTCGATTTGTTCAGTGATAGTTGAATAGCTCTGAAGCAGCTCCCGGACCTCTTTTGTCTTATGCTGAATAAACTCAGTCGCCCCACCAATATTTTTATATGTTTGAAAAAGATTCTCTTCGATCTTTTCATCTATTACTTTATTCTTCCATTCCAGGATGTGTCGCATCTTCTCGGGGTCGCCGCGCAAATCCGTTTTGCAAACACACACCCCCTCTTCTAGAATCTTATTTACCAACAGCTCCCTAATGGGTGATGGCAATTCACCACGACGTATTTTTTCTTGAATAACCTTGCCGACTCTTAATATCTCTTCTTCAACCAACAAAACACCGACATCATCATTTCCTACAATCATTTCACCTAATAAATCCGCCTGCCTTTTTTGAGAAGTTTCCAAAATCGTCTGAACCTCAGTGCGCCTAGCAAGCTGAACTGCAATATCTTTATATCCATCCAACTTCTGATCTACCATCTTTAATTCAACACTGGCACTCTGGATTTCTGAATCAAAACGATCCAGGTCACCAACAACCTTCTTTATTTCTTGTTCTTTTGTCTGCAACTTCAATATCTCTTGCTGATATGCCCCTGTCGACTTTGCCCTAAGTTGATTTTCCATGCTCCTTAATAACAACTCAAATCCCTCTTTTGCGATCGTCAATTGATCAATATTTAATAAATTTTTAATTCCTATCTCTATCTCTCTCTTTTGAGATCTATCTATCCTTGTTAATCGTTCTATCTTTTCACCATCAAACAAAAAATACTCTCTAACCCTCTTATTCAAGATGGTGTTAATCTTTTCATCAACTTTTACAACGTCCCTTTCTATATGACTGTTCCCCCCGCTTACAGAAGAAAGGGAAACCTCGCCTATTTGTTCATGCTGTGCCCCACTGGCCCTAATCGCAGATGCGGCTCTTCTTAATGTGAACTTTTCATTGTTATGCACAAACTCAAGCTGAACAAAGGCCTCAACAGACTCCCTTTCACCCGCTTTTTCTACCGCCACCTTGTTAACAAGCTGAAGTTCCTCGGAACTCTCATCCGGATCTTGAGCCAACCTCTTTTCTCCGTAAAGACAAAACATAATCGCTCTATAAAGACTGGTCTTCCCTCTTCCATTTGCGCCATAAATGACCGTAACGCTCTTTTTGGGATCATTTGCGAAACGCAGCGTATGTTCCCCCAAGAATTGCTTAAAATTCTTTATCGTCATTTCATTTATTATCATGACATTATCCCCTCACTATCTGACGAACTACGCTGTTAAGTTGATCTGATAATGCCGATCCTTGAACTCTAGAAGCTAACTCAATAGCTTGAATAATTAATTCTTGTGCTTCCTGAGGACAACCTTCGAGCTTTTCTTTGATCAGAACATTAATATCAGCCATCTTAATCTCCTTCTTAATCATTTAAATGACGTTCCAAATTAATCTTATAAATATCCCAAGGTTTTAAATCAAACAAATGAAGTGAATGAAATTGATCCAGAATACTTCTAAACCCTTTTCTCGCCTCAAATTCGTTGGCTGAGACTGAAGAAAATTCCGCAAATCTAGGCATCTCCCTTTGCAATAACGCCTGTTTATACTCTAAATTCTTCTCTGGATTCTCAGAAAGCGGTGGCACAACCACAAAATCATGTATGTACGCCAAGTCTTTTCCGGGGAACTTCCGTAATATCCTGCCCCTTCTTTGAATAAACTGAATTGGATTCGTTGTACTGGCAAGAATAAATGCCGTTTCAGTAGAAGGGACATTGACTCCCTGGTCTAAACACTTCATAGCAACCAAAGCTTGCAGATCACCTGAAGCAAAATCTGCCAATGATCTCTGCCGATCCTCGTTATCGATCTCACCAACAAACTCTCTAGCTCGAATTCCCTGACTTGCGACAATGTTTAAGATTTCTTTATGCTCTCCAACAGGGGCATAGAACAGCACCTTTGAAAAAGGACGCCCGGCTTCTTTACTTTTATTCATTTCATCTAAAAGCACATCTCTAAACACTTTGATCTTATTTTCAGCCTTGTTTATAAGATCACTTCTTGCCCTTAGAAGTGATGCAAGATAAGGATTATCATCAATGTCTTTCCCAGAGCCAAACGCCTTCTTGATAGTCTTTGATAATTCTATATACTCGGAGAACTCATACTCCGTTAACTCAACTACATGCGGATAATAATGATACTTACATAAAAACTTACCAATAGCTTCCTCTAAAGGAAAAGAAAAACAAACATTTGAAAAGTAATCCATGAGAACTTGCGTGCCTTCTGAATCAAACCATCTGGCTGGTGTAGCTGACAATCCAATCCTATAATCAACCGAGGGCAATAACCCTTTTCTTAAAGACTTCGCCCCTAATCCATGCGCCTCATCAAATATTCCAATTATTGGCTTTCGTTTTACAACGACGACAATTCTTTGAAAATTATCTAAACTAGCTGTCTGATGTGTCACCAAACAGCATAATGACTTCCTGAAGCCTGCATTATAATCCTGAATCTTAGACGCAAGCCCCGCTTCCCAATTACCATGATCCGATGAGCAGGCAATAGGCATAAAATCAAACTTGAGCAAATCTTTTTCCCATTGCTCAATAAGGTGAATATACGGAACAGATACTAATAAGAAACATCCACCGTTTTCATTACAAACATTCTTTGCGCCAGCAATTGAAGTAATGGTTTTTCCAGTACCTGTTGCCATCTCAAACAGACCACGAAAATTAGCATTGCGCCAATTACTAATTGCCTTTTCTTGATAATCCCAAAGTGTTATTGTTTCCTGCAAAGAAGGAATAAGCGGCGGCTGCAGCGGAATATCTATAGGAAGCTTATGTTTTTTATACGGCCTGTCTGTTGTACGCAGACGAATAATGGCTTCTTTTACTGCCTGTGGTATATCAAAAACACGGAAAAGCGGGTTCTGATTCTCCCAAACTGAGACAAATCTTCTTTGATGGTTCACAACATAATCTAATTGCCCGGAATCCCAAGATTTGAAAACGGAGAACGACTCCCCATTCAATGATGCATGCATGCTGTCATTATAAGATCCGTGTATCGCAACCTTGTTCCCATTCTCATCCTCAAAGATCGCATACTTATCATGAAAGTCCCCACCATTTAGCCTGCCAGTAGGGATCGCAAACTTAATCGAAATAACTTCATCTGCGATCAACCACGCCAACGCATTTAAAGGACGCTCTTCCATCTCAGTCTTCAGGCTCTCAATGGAATCAATCAATGATGTATACAAAATTGCATCATTTCTGGCAGCATTTCCTAACTGAATTGCATGCCAATCAGTGTCTGAAATAATAGGCGACATAATAAAACGCGCCGCCCCTTCCCCTTCAGTAAAGTCCTGAAGACCTTCTGACGCTAATCGTAGCCAACTTGAAGAAAAGAATCCAACACCACGATCGTATTTAAATGAATTCTGTAATAAAGGACAAAACAAATCCTTTACAAGATCGCACTCGGAGCTATCGTACACAGCTTTTAATGACAAATCAGTTAACATTCAACAAGCTCCGATTAACCATCACTTCTTCATTCTTAATAGAATACTGCGCAGCTTTCGGATTAAGCACTTTTGTAAGCCGTATTTTTGCCAAATAATTAATGAATTGGCTTCTATTCGTCGCCCCTCCAAACTTCTGCTCAAGTAAAAACCCAATCAAATCATCTGTCGTTTCAATTCTAAAACCATTCGGGACTGCAATATACATATCACCTAGCGTTCCCACCACCCTTATACTATCTCCACCGTCTAACAGGGTCTTTAGTAATCTCTTTT